>NZ_JAMYLL010000005.1:0-235681 GCF_040318045.1 Mesorhizobium sp. M1338
TACACATGGTTTCCGCCTTCGCCGCCCGTCAACGCTTGGTGCTGGGGCAGGTCAAGGTGGCGGACAAAGCCAATGAGATCCTCGCCATTCCCAAGCTGCTGGACATGCTGGCCATCGAGGGGGCCATCGTGACCATCGATGCCATGGGCTGCCAGCGTACCATCGCCCAGAAGGTCCTGGACAAGAAGGCCGACTACATCTTCGCCCTCAAAGGCAATCAGGGCACGCTGCGCGATGACGTCGAACTCTTTGCCGCCGAGCAAAAAGCCCGCAACTTCAAGGACGCCACCGTGAGCCGCGCCAGCACGGTCGATGGTAACCACGGTCGTATCGAGACCCGAGACATCACGGTTATCCACGATGTCGACTGGCTTCAAAAGAGCCATCAATGGCCTGGCCTCAAGAGTGTCGTCATGGTCCAGAGCACCCGTGAGGCCGGCGGCAAGATCGAACGCGAGACGCGTTTCTACATTACCTCGCTGGTTCTCGTCGCCAATCTGATCGGCCCTCTCATCCGCGACCATTGGGCCGTCGAAAACAGCCTCCACTGGGTGCTCGACATGGTCTTCCGCGATGACGAGTGCCGCCTGCGAACAGACCATGCTCCAGCAAACTTCACCACCATAAAACACATGGCTCTCAATCTCATACGACGAGCGCCTGGAAAGGATTCGTTGCGATTGAAACGAAAAGTGGCGGCGTGGGACGACGAATTCCTCGTAAGCGTCATCTCACGATAATTAACTCACCCGATTCCCCTGCGATCTCGCTCGACGTCCTTAGGGCGGGTTGCCGACCTATCGGCTCGGGCCGCCACGACCCTGTCGGGTCAGACTGGGATCGTTCTCCAGCAGGATCGGCTTGCCGTGCGGGGTGGCGTGCGCTGCGCGTTCCCAGGCCTCAGCCATTGCGTCGACATCCGCCTTGGCGGCCAGCCCTTTCGAGACAAGCAGGCTTTCGAGTGCCGCCAGCCAATGTTCGTAATAGTCATGGCCATCAGCCGCGGCACCTGGCTTCTTCACCTGCGCCGACAGCGCCTGCGCCCATTCACTCCACGAAAACAGGCCCTTGTCGTGCAACGCTACCGTCATGGCGAAGGCTTCGGCCTGCCATGGCTCGGCAAAGACCGGAGCATCGACGCCCGGTGGCAGATCGGCGACGAGGCCCTCACGCCGGCTCAAGATAGCTCTCCCAGGCGTCGATCGAAACGCTCAGCGTCGGGTCGGCCCCCTCGCCCCAGATTTCCGCCCCTTCGAAAACCACGGTGTAGACCCATTGCGGGTTTTCACCGTGCCCATGCGCGTTGCTGTCGGGAAACGCGAACCCGTCGCGCACCGCCTCGATTGTACACTGCCTGCCGCGTGCGTAGCGCGGCAGCCGCGTGTGGCCGGTCGGGTTGAAGTTCTTGGTCCGCACGAGGTCGCCGGCCTTGAACCGCGCCGGCCGCGCCACCGGCCGGTCGCAGGGACCGCCCTTGGCCAGCACATCAGGCACGCTTTCAGCCTTCAATACCCGCTTCGGCACCGCTGCCGGATCGACCGCCGTGCCTGCCTCGAGATCGCGCTCCGTGACGAAGCCATGGCGCTTGAGCAGGATCTCCAGCGCCTTGATCCAGATCTCGTAGTAGCTGGAGGCATAATAATCGGCGGGATGCAGCGATTCCCGCGCATGCCGGCTTTCGTCGATGTTCCACGCTCCCATCGCGCCGGCAGTCAGCGTCACGCCGAGCGCTCGCCTTTCCCAGGCGGCATGAAAATACGGTTCGTCCTTTTCCGGCGCGACCGGGCCGAACCCCATCTGTCCGCCGAGATCGTGCGGCCCGTTCATGCCGGCTGCCTCGCCAGGCCGGTGCCGATCATCGCATCGCGGCTCACCAGTTCCGCTAGCCGCTCCTCGCTCCAGCCCTCGGTGCCCTCCGGCCGCATCGGCACGACGAGATAGCGCAGTTCCGCGGTCGAATCCCAGACGCGGATCTTCTTGTCCGCCGGCAGCGTCAGCCCGAATTCCTCCAGCACCCCGCGCGGATCGATGACGGCGCGCGACCGATAGGGCGGGGCCTTGTACCAGACCGGCGGCAGGCCGAGCACCGACCACGGATAGCAGGAGCACAGCGTGCAGACGACGAGGTTGTGCGTCTCCTCGGTGTTGAACACCGCCTGCATATGCTCGCCCTGCCGGCCGGTATAGCCGAGCGATCCGATCGCCGCGGTCGCATCGCGTTTCAGCCAGTCGGCAAACTCCGCGTCGGCCCAGGCCTTGGCCACCACCCTGGCGCCGTTGCGCGGGCCGATTTTCGTCTCGTAAGTATCGACGATGACATCGATCGCCGCCGGATCGATCAGCCCCTTGCGGGTGAGGATGGTCTCCAGCGCGCGCACGCGGGCTGCAAACGGATCGAGTTCGTTGTCGTGGTCATGATCGTGTGACATGGCGCCAAATTACGGTTCCGGTGTTGCCACCGCAAGCGCAACGCCTTGGGCCAGCGGCATATGGAGCTGGCCCTGCCTCTATTCGGCGGCCGCCCGCTGCGGTTCGGGCAGCATTTCTTCCCTCGCCCTGAACAGCGAGGGCTGGTCGATATCTTCGACACGACTCGGCTCGCCCTTGCGCTTCGACCATAGCCCGACCAGCCAGCCCGAGAAATTCTCCATGTAGACATAGATCACCGGGGTCACGAACAGGGTCAGCGCCTGCGACGCAAGCAGACCGCCGACAACGGCAACGCCCAGCGGCTGGCGCAATTCGGCGCTGGCGCCCGTGCCGAGCGCGATCGGGAACGTACCCATCAATGCCGCCAGCGTCGTCATCATGATCGGCCGGAAACGCATCAGGCAGGCCTTGTGGATCGACTCGGTCGCCGACATGCCTTCTCGTCGCAGTTCGAGCGCGACGTCGACCATCATGATGCCGTTCTTCTTGACGATGCCGATCAGCATCAGGATACCGATCACCGCGATGACAGACAGATCCATGCCGGCAAAGCGCAGGGCAACAACCGCCCCGAGCACAGCCGACGGCAGGCCGGTGAGGATCGTGAGCGGGTGGATGAAGCTCTCATAGAGGATGCCGAGCACGATATAGATGGTCAGGATCGCGCCGCCGACCAGAAGACCCTGGTTGGCCAGCGAATCCTGGAAGGTCTTGGCCGTGCCGGCAAAGGTGGTCGAGATAGCCGTCGGCATGCCGATCTGCTCTTTGAGCGCGTCGATGCGCGCTACGCTGTCACCCAGCGCAACGCCCCGCGGCAAATTGTAGGAGATCGTCACCGCCGGAAGCTGGCCGAGCTGGTTGACCGTCAGGGCGCCTGCCGTGCGCTCGACCCGGGCGAAGGCGCCGAGCGGAACCAGACTGCCGCTTGCCGTCCTCATCTGGATGGCGAGCATCCGCTCGGGCGACCATTCGATCTTGGGATCAAGCTCGGTTATGACTTCGTAGCTGTCGGCCGAACCGAAGATCGTCGAAACCTGGTCGGTGCCGAACCCGCCATAGAGGGCAGAGCGCAGCGTGTCGGTATCGATGCCGAGCTGCGCGGCCTTGTCGCGATCCACCACCAGCGTCGCCTGCAGCGCATTGTTCTGCAGGTCGCTGGTGACATCGGTGAAGTTCGTATGGTCGGCCGCCATCGCGTCATTGAGTTTCTGCGCCCAAATATCGGTCTGGCCGGCATCGAGCCCCTGAACCACGAGCTGGTAGGCGCTGGCCGACGACCGTGAGCCCAGCCTCAGGTTCTGCACCGGCTGCATGTAGGTCTCGATACCCGCCACGCCGGCCAGTTGCTTGCGCAGATCCGAAAGCACCTTGTCGATATCGGGACGCTGGTCCTTGCCCTTGAGCTGGACGAAGAGCTGCCCCTGGTTGAGCGCATTGTTGCCGCTACCCGCCGACCACGCCACATGGTCGACATAGGGCGAATGCGAGAAGACGCTGGCGACCTGCCCTTGCAGCTTGGACATGGCGTCGAACGAGATGTCCTGGCGCGCAATGGTGGTCACCGATATCTGGCCGATATCCTCCTGTGGGAAGAACCCCTTCGGCGAGACCTCGATCAGCCACACCGACGCTGCCGCGGTTCCCATGAAGACGAGGAACACCAGGAAGGTGTGCCGCAGGCAGAAACTCAAGATCCGGTCGTAGCCGCGTGTGACGAGGTCCTGCTTATGGCCAGGGCCATGCTTGTCGCGGTCGGCCTTCGTGACCGACAGCAGCCGCGAGCACAGCATCGGCGTCAGCGTCAGCGACACGAACATCGACGCCAGGATGGCGACCGTCACCACGACTGCGAACTCGTTGAAGATGCGCCCGATGACGCCGCCCATCAGCAGCACCGGGATGAACACCGCCACCAGCGAGATCGAGATCGAAATGATGGTGAAGCCGATCTCGCGCGCGCCCTTCAGCGACGCATCGAAGGCCGACAGCCCATCCTCCTCCATGTGGCGGAAGATGTTTTCCAGCATCACGATGGCGTCGTCGACGACGAGGCCGACGGCGAGCGTCAGGCCCATCAGCGATATGTTGTCGATGGAAAAGCCGAACAGGAACATCGCGCCGAGCGTGGCGATCAGCGAGATCGGCACCGCCACGGCCGGAATGATCGTCGCCGTCACCCGGCGCAGGAACACGAAGATCACCATCACCACCAGCGCGATGGTCAACAGCAGCGTGAACTGCACATCGTCGACGGCCTGGCGGATCGAGGTCGAGCGATCGTTGAGCAGCTTGATCGAGGCAGCGGCCGGCATCTGGTCCTGGAAGGACGGCAGCATCGCCTTGACCTTGTCGACGACGTCGACCGTGTTGGCGTCGGGCTGGCGCTGCACCGCCATGATGATCGCGCGGGTACCATCGTACCAACTTGCGGTCGTGGTCGTCTGCACCGAATCGACGACGCGGGTGACCTCGCCCAGCCGCACCGGGTGACCGTTTTTGGTGGCGATGATGATGTTGGAGAAGCCGGCCGCGTCATTGAGCTGCGTGTTGGCGGTGATCGTGAGCTGCTGCTTGTCGTTCTGCAGCACGCCGAGCGGCGTGTTGCTGTTGGCGGACGCGATCGCCGCCTGCAACTGATCGATCGAGATGCCGCGCGCGGCAAGCGCGGTCGGGTCGATCTGGATGCGCACCGCGTATTTCTGCTGGCCGAAGATCGAGACCTGCGCCACCCCGTCGATGGTCGACAGCGACGGCGAGATGACGTTTTCCGCGAAAGCATCGAGATCGGTCAGCGGAACCGTGTCGCTGACCAGCGACATCAAAAGAATGGGCGCGTCGGCCGGATTGACCTTGCGATAGCTCGGCGGCGCCGTCATCTGCGGCGGCAGCGATCTTTGCGTGCGCGCGATCGCCGCCTGTACATCCGCGGCGGCGGCGTCGATGTCCCGGTTGAGCACGAACTGGATGGCGATCGAGGTCTGGCCAAGCGAGTTGGTGGTCGAAATGGAATCGATGCCGGCAATGGTGGCGAACTGCTTGATCAGTGGCGTCGCCACCGAGGTCGCCATGGTCTCCGGCGAGGCGCCGGGCAGCGAGGCCGAGACATTGACCACCGGGAATTCGGCGCTGGGCAGTGCGGCCACCGGCAGGAATTTGTAAGCGAACAGTCCGCCCAGCACCAGCGCGAATGACATCAGAAGGGTGGCGACAGGCCGGCGTATGCAAAATTCGGAGATCATCGAGCCGCCTCGCCGGCATTGGCTGCCTCGGCCACCTTGGGCGCGGCAGCACCCGCCGCGGCCTTGCCTTCATGCACGGCGGCGCCGTCCTTCAGCTTTGTCTGGCCTTCGGTGACAACTTTCTCACCGCTTTTCAGCCCTTGGCTGATGGCGCTGTTCTCGCCGTCGGTCAGCGCCACCTGCACCGGGCGCATCTCGACGGTGTTGTCCGGCTTGACCACATAGACGAACGGCCCCTTCTGGCTGGGCTGGACCGCGACCGTGGGAACGGAGGTCATCCGCGGCATGATGCCGGCGTCGAGCACGACATTCACATACTGGCCCGGCCAGAGCGAAAGATCGGCATTCGGAATGCTTGCCCGCGTGGCGATCGTGCCCGACGCGGTGTCGACGCTGGAGTCGACGAAATCGAGCGTGCCCTTGCCGATCGGCGTCGGGTCGCCGTCCTTGGTCAGCGTCACTGCCCCTTGCCGCGGGTTGGCGAGCGCCTTGTGCAGCAGCGCCAGGTTGCTCTCAGGAAGATTGAAGTTGACCTGCAGCGGGTCCATCTGGGTGATGGTCACCAGCGGAGTGGCCGTGCTGCTGTTGCCATTGCTGGTGGTGACGAGGTCGCCGACGGCGACATTGACCGCACCCAGCCTGCCGGCAATCGGCGCCGTGATCGTGGCAAAGCCAAGCTGGACGTTGTCGGCGTCGATCGTCGCCTTGTCGGCATCGACGGTCGCCGCGGCAGCCTTCTCCGCGGCGACGGCCTGGTCGTAGGTCTGCTGCGTGCCGGCCTGCTTGGCGACCAGGTCCTTGGCGCGCTGCAGATCCGAACGCGAGCTGGCGAGCATCGCCTGGTCCTTGGCGAGCGCCGCCTGGTCCTTGGCCAGTTGCGCCCTCAGCGCCCGGTCATCGAGCGAAAAAAGAACGTCGCCAACCCTGACCATCTGCCCGTCCTTGACGTCGATCGAGACGATCTGGCTGGAGACCCGCGCATTGATGCTGACGACGGCCGGAGAGGAGACAAAACCGATCGCATAGCGCCGGATCGGGAAATCGGCGGTCGAGGCGACGGCCGAGAGGATGGATGCGGAGCGCGACGCGCCAGCGGCTTTCTTGTCCAAACCCGCAGCCGGTTTGTCCGACGGCGCGGCCACCTGCCTTGCGCCGACGAGCTGTCGAACCCTGCCCAGCGCATCAGGCGAAAGATAGAGCCAGGCCGCTGCCAGGCAGGCGAGGGCAAGCAACGAAAGAACGGCTTTTCCACGCATGGTCAAAAGGCCCTCTTCACCCGACGCGCCGTGGTCCGATGGTTCTTATTCTAACGCAAATCACGGCCGTTGCCGCGATTACGCCGAATACATAGGACACGCCTTTGTCGGAAAAGGGCCAAAACACGGCATTACGAAGATTTAATGTGCACTGCACAATGGATGTGCAACACGGCTTGGCTCCCAATCTGGACGGCCCACCGAGAGTCCGGATCCCGTTTCGCGACGATCAGATGGTGCGCCCCACGACCTACCTCAGCATCGGCCAAAGCGTCGCCGCCAAGAGCACGCCCATGGCGATGTTGAACCATTTCAGCCGCAGCGGGTCCGACAGGAAACCGCGCAGTGCGGTGCCGAACCCCGCCCACACCGAGACGCTTGGCAGATTGACGACGGTGAAGGCCACGGCGATCAACACCACCGACAGGAATGGACGCTCAGGATTGGCGTAGACGGCCATGGCGGTGATCGCCATCACCCATGCCTTCGGATTGACCCACTGGAATGCCGCCGCATCGATGAAGCGCATCGGCTGTGCCTTCACCTCGCCCTTGCCGCTGAGTGAGCGCGACATGGCGATCTTCCAGGCGAGATAGAGCAGATAGGCACCGCCGGCGATCTTCAATCCGGTGTGCAGCGCCGGGAAAGCCGTAAGCACCGCGCCCAGGCCAAGACCCGCGGCAACCAGCAGCACCAGGAAACCGATGCTGATGCCCAGCATGTGTGGAACCGATCTGACGAGGCCGAAATTCACACCCGATGCCAGAAGCATGAGGTTGTTCGGCCCCGGCGTGATCGAGGTCACGAAAGCGTAGACAAGCAGGGCAAGGAATGCGTCAAGCGACATGGTATCCTCCCAGATATGTCAGCATTATTGTCGCTTCGTGAGGTCCGCGCAAAGGCCAGCGGCCGGCTCGTGGCCGGACCAGGCGCGCCCCGCCAAGACTGTCGGTGCGGCGGACTTACATCGCCTGTGGGCCGCGATTCAACGCCGCCACGCCGGTGCGGCAGATTTCGACCAGGCCGAGCGGCTTCATGATGGCGATGAACTGGTCGATCTTGGAGCCCTTGCCGGTGATCTCGAAGATGAAATGCTCGGTGTTGGCGTCGATGACGCTGGCGCGAAAGGCGTCGGCCAGCCGCAGTGCCTCGACGCGGGCCTCGCCGGTGCCGGCCACCTTGACCAGCGCCAGTTCCCGCTCCAGCGGCCGCTCCTGGCCGGATTCGTGCGAACGCACGGTCAGGTCGACGACGCGGTGCACCGGCACGATGCGCTCCAGCTGATGCTTGATCTGCTCCAGCACATGCGGCGTGCCGCGCGTCACGATGGTGATGCGCGACAGGTGCTTCTCATGTTCGGTCTCGGAGACGGTCAGGCTTTCGATGTTGTAGCCCCGCCCGGAAAAGAGGCCGATGACCCGGGCAAGCACGCCCGGCTCGTTGTCGACCAGCACGGAAAGCGTGTGATTTTCCGGCTTTTCGGTTTCCTTGGCGATGAAATAAGCGGAACCGGTCGGCTGTAGCTGTGCGTTCATGACATGAATCTCGATTTCAAGCTCTTGGATCTAATTCTCTATTTGCGCACGGCTTCTCGCGACAGCCCTGCCCCCGTTCTGACGGCTACACCAGTTCCCTGCCCCTGGCGTCGATGGCGTTGGCCACCGCCTCGTCGGTCGCCTCGTCGGGCAGCAGCATCTCGTTGTGCGCCTTGCCCGACGGGATCATCGGGAAGCAGTTGGCGAGCGTCGCGACCCGGCAATCGAACAGCACCGGTTTCCTGACCGAGATCATCTCCTTGATGGCGTCGTCCAACTCGTCCGGCTTCTCGCAGCGAATGCCATGGCCGCCATAGGCCTCCGCCAGCTTGACGAAGTCCGGCATCGCCTCGGTATAGGAATGCGACAGCCGATTGCCGTGCAGCAGCTGCTGCCACTGCCGCACCATGCCCATATACTGGTTGTTCAGGATGAAGATCTTGATCGGTGCGTCGTGCTGCACCGCAGCGCTCATCTCCTGCATCGTCATCTGCACCGAGGCATCGCCGGCGATGTCGATGACCAGCGCGTCGGGATGCGCGATCTGGACGCCGAGTGCGGCCGGCAGGCCGTAACCCATCGTGCCCAGCCCGCCCGACGTCATCCAGCGGTTCGGCTTCTCGAAGTGATAGTGCTGCGCCGCCCACATCTGGTGCTGGCCGACCTCGGTCGTGATGTAGGTGTCCATGCCCTTGGTCAGTTCGTAGAGCCGCTCGATGGCGTATTGCGGCATGATCACGTCGTTGTTCATCTTGTAGGCGAGCGAGTCGCGCGCGCGCCATTTGGCGATCTGCTCCCACCAGGGATAGAGCGCCTTCTTGTCGGCCTTGGCGCTCGCCCGCCACAGCCGCACCATATCCTCCAGCACCCGGCCGACATCGCCGATGATCGGCACCTCGGTGTGGACGTTCTTGTTGATCGACGACGGATCGATGTCGATGTGGATCTTCTTCGAGTTCGGCGAAAACGCGGTCAGCCGCCCGGTGATACGGTCGTCGAAACGCGCGCCGATGCAGATCATCACGTCGCAATCATGCATGGCCATATTGGCTTCATAGGTGCCGTGCATGCCCAGCATGCCCATCCAGTTCTTGCCCGATGCCGGATAGGCGCCGAGGCCCATCAGCGTCGAGGTGATCGGGAAACCGGTGAGATCGACCAGCTCGCGCAGCAGGTGGCTTGCTTCCGGGCCGGAATTGATGACGCCGCCGCCGCTATAGATTATCGGCTTCTTGGCGCCGGCCATCAGCTCGACCGCCGCCTTGATCTTTTCCAGGTCGCCCTGGACCTTGGGCTGGTAGCTGGTGCGCGGCGCGATCTGCGGCGGGACGTAGAATCCCTTGGCGAACTGCACATCCTTCGGGATGTCGACGACGACCGGACCGGGACGGCCGGTGGTCGCGACATGGAAGGCCTCGTGGATGGTCGCGGCAAGCTCGTTGACGTCCTTCACCAGCCAGTTGTGCTTGGTGCAGGGACGCGTGATGCCGACCGTATCGCATTCCTGAAAAGCGTCGGAGCCGATCAGCGAGGTCGGCACCTGCCCGGTCAGGCAGACCAGCGGGATCGAATCCATCAGCGCGTCCTGCAGCGGCGTCACCGCATTGGTGGCGCCGGGGCCGGAGGTCACCAGCATGACACCGGCCTTGCCGGTCGAGCGCGCATAGCCTTCCGCCGCATGGCCGGCGCCCTGTTCGTGGCGCACCAGGATGTGCTCGACCTCGTCCTGCTGGAAGATCTCGTCATAGATCGGAAGGACGGCGCCGCCCGGATAGCCGAAGACATGCTTGACGCCATTGTCCTTCAGCGCCTGCACCACCATTTCGGCGCCCGTCATTTCGCGCCGCTCGTTCTGTCCGTTGCTCATCGGTCTGGTCCCGTACTGTCCGCCATCTGGCGATTGCTGGTCGTTTAGTCGTGTTTCAGGCAATAAAAAAGGCTCCCGAGGGAGCCTGTGTCTGCGCATGGGGGGGGTTCGCCCGGCGGTTACACCGCCTTGCCCATGCGCTTTCCTACGAGAATGAGTGCCGTTTTCATGGTGGCGGACACTAAGGGCGGGAAAGGCACCCTGTCAACGGGAAAAAGTCGCGCCGGCAATGAAGGCGTTCCATGGCTCGGTGCCACGACGGAGCGTGGGTACTGTCTTTGCTGCCGCCGTTTCTGAGGCATGAGCTGTGTTCAGCCGCCGCCGCAACGTATTTTGGAAATCGCGGCTTCGGATAAGCCGTTGAAACCGCTGAAAACTATGGCGGGGCGTGACGAGGGCCGCTATCTTTGCCGATACTTGATCGTCCGGCCGGCACGTCCGGCGGAGCCACCATGACGATCTGGATTTCACGGGAGGAAACCTGATGCTCGACAAGGCCCCTAGCAAGAAACTGTCCGACTTGCTCGACCAATTCGGCGCCGCCCTGGCCGCCAATGACATCGAGAAAGCGGTCGATTGCTTTCAGGAGGATTGCTATTGGCGCGACCTCGTCACCTTCACCTGGAACATCAAGACCATGGAAGGCCGCGACCAGGTTCGCGACATGCTGAAAAGCCAGCTGTCGAAAACCAGGCCGTCACACTTTGCCATCGCCAAGGGCGAGGATGCGACCAAGAGCGGCGGGTTGATCGAGGGCTGGATCAGCTTCGAGACGGAGGTGGCACGCGGTTTCGGTCATGTCAGGCTGAAGGACGGCAAGATCTGGACGCTGCTGACCACCATGGTCGAATTGAAAGGCCACGAGGAGCCGGCGGGTTTCGCGCGGCCGATGGGCGCCAAACACGGCTCGGGCAAGAACCGTCCGACATGGAAGGAAGAGCGCGAGAAGGAAGCGGCCGAACTCGGCTTCAAGACGCAGCCCTACACGGTCATCATCGGCGGCGGCCAGGGCGGCATCGCGCTTGGCGCGCGGCTACGGCAACTGGGCGTGCCGACCATCATCATCGAGAAGAACGAGCGGGCCGGCGACAGCTGGCGCAAGCGCTACAAGTCGCTCTGCCTGCATGACCCGGTCTGGTACGACCATCTGCCCTATATCGACTTCCCCAAGAACTGGCCGGTCTTCTCGCCCAAGGACAAGATCGGCGACTGGCTGGAAATGTACACCAAGGTGATGGAGCTGAACTATTGGTCCTCAACCGAGGCCAAAAGCGCTTCCTATGACGAGAAGAAAAAGGAGTGGACCATCGTCGTCCACCGCGACGGCAAGGACATCACGCTGAAGCCGAAGCAGTTGGTGCTGGCGACGGGACAATCCGGCAAGGCCAACATGCCGAAATTCAAGGGCATGGAAGACTTCAAGGGCGATCAGCATCACTCCTCGCAGCACCCCGGACCCGACGCCTATGTCGGCAAGAAGGCCGTTGTCATCGGATCCAACAATTCCGCCCATGACATCGCCGCGGCACTTTGGGAAGCCGGCGCCGACGTCACCATGGTGCAGCGCTCGAGTACCCACATCTCCAGATCCGACACGTTGATGGAAATCGGACTGGGTTCGCTCTATTCGGAGCAGGCGGTGCAGAACGGCATCACCACGGCAAAGGCCGACCTGATCTTTGCTTCGCTGCCCTACAAGATCCTGCACGAGTTCCAGATCCCGGCCTATGCCGAGATGAAGAAACGCGACGCGGCGTTCTACAAGGGATTGGAAGACGCCGGTTTCATGCTCGACTGGGGCGACGACGAGTCCGGCCTGTTCATGAAGTACCTGAGGCGCGGCTCTGGCTATTATATCGATGTCGGCGCCTCACAGCTGATCATCGATGGTTCG
This sequence comes from Mesorhizobium sp. M1338, assembly GCF_040318045.1. Taxonomy (NCBI): domain Bacteria; kingdom Pseudomonadati; phylum Pseudomonadota; class Alphaproteobacteria; order Hyphomicrobiales; family Phyllobacteriaceae; genus Mesorhizobium; species Mesorhizobium sp. M1338. The sequence continues at coordinate 12,222 of NZ_JAMYLL010000005.1, forward strand.
ATCAAGCTGAAGAGCGGCGTCGGCGTCGAAGAGATCAAGCAGCATTCGGTTCTGCTCAGCGACGGGTCGGAACTGCCCGCGGACCTCATCGTCTACGCCACCGGCTACGGCTCGATGAACGGCTGGGCCGCCGATCTGATCTCCAAGGGCGTCGCCGACAAGGTTGGCAAATGCTGGGGCCTCGGCTCGAACACCACCAAGGATCCCGGCCCATGGGAAGGCGAGTTGCGCAACATGTGGAAGCCGACGCAACAGGAAGCGCTGTGGTTCCATGGCGGCAATCTGCATCAGTCACGCCACTATTCGCAGTTCCTGTCGCTGCAGTTGAAGGCGCGGCACGAAGGCATCGCGACACCGGTCTACGGCCTGCAGCAGGTCCACCACAAGGGATAGTCGATCGCCATTCCAGCCGAGCAGCATGAAGGAGGCACGGCTTGCACACCCTGCCTCCTTCCCCGATTGGATGACCTTACGAGATTGGCCCGATCCGCTTCCAGTAGATGAGCGTGCCGGTCAGCCCGCCATGCGGCTTCAGGGCATAGTCCGGTATCTCGCCGGTCAGCGTGAAGCCGAGCTTTTCATAGAGGCCTGAAGCGCCATCTTCAGCGGCCGTGTCCAGAACCAGCAGCGTGCGCCCCTTCTCGACCGCAAGGCCTTCGGCGGCCCGCATCAGGCGCGTTCCCACACCGCTGCCCCGGCGATCGACCCGGGTCATCAGCTTGGCGATCTCGGCCCGGTGCGGCTGGTTGGGCGGGAAGTCGAGCAGCAAGGTCACGGTGCCGACCAGGACCTTGCCGTCCCAGGCGCCAAGCACCGCTCTTTCCCCTCTTTCCGCCGCGGCCAGCGATTTCTCCCAGAATGCCCTTGCCGTCTGCGGCGCCAGCGGATGCATGAAGCTGACAGATCCGCCGGCCGCCACCGTTGCGACCAGCAATTCGGCCAGCATCTCCTGCGTCTGAGCAGACGGGGTCAGGGTTCCGATCTCGATCAAGTTCATGTGCAGGATGTCCTGTGATTTGCGATAGACGCGGGCATTGCCATCAGTCCAGATGGCGCACGCGGCGTCGCTTTCGCACCGCCTTGATGGCGCTGATGCGTTCGGTGTCTTCCGCCCCGAGATGCCGCCCGCGCTCCAGAATCTCGAGCGTGTACTCCTCATAGGTCAGGCCCAGCCGCTCGGCCTTGTCCATGCGCAGCAGCATGACGTCGCGGCTCGGCGCCTTCCACGCCTTGGCATGGGCGGCCTGCCAGGCAAGGAAGACGTAGGGATCGCCCTTGCCCCATGGCGGCCCCTTATACTCATCAAGAGGCGGCCCCCCATTGTGGGAGCGCTTTGGTCTCTTCGCCATGACGTCAGCCCCTGACCAGCGCGACGAGATAGTCGGCGCCGAGCTCCAGGGCGTGGAAGGTGCAGTCCGACGGCGCGCCGAGCGCCAGGCAATCGCCGGGTTCGAGCCTGTGCACCACCTCGCCTTCGATGAATTCGAGTCGCCCGGAAATCAGCCATATCTGCTGCTTGATGAAGGCGTAGGAGGCGGCCGGAAAGCTGACCTTGGCGCTCGCCGGCAGCTGCACCCTGATCAGCTCGAGCGGCATGTCGGACGCCGGCGAAAGGTGCCGTCTCACATAGCCGGTATCGGGATCGCGCCACACCGGCTGATCGGCCTCGCGCAGCAGCCCGCCGCCATGCAACTCCGCGCGCGCGATCAAGGTCGACAGGGTCAGGCCGAAGGCCGCCGCGATGCGAACGAGAAGGGCCGCCGTCGGACTGGTCTTGCCGCGCTCGATCGTGCTCAGCATCGCCTTCGAGACGCCGGAACGCTCCGCGAGTTCGGCCAAGGACCAGTCCCGCATGATCCTTTCGGCGTGTATCCTTCGACCGATCGTCGAGGAAATATCGTTCGCTATATCATCCATATGTCTATTATAGCGAAATATCGACACCGGAAAAGAGCCGCCTCGCTACAATTTTCACGGACCCCTTAATCCTCTCTACACCATCCGACCTCATCGGGCCTTAACCCCATTCCTGTAGGATCGTTGCTCCAGGGGAAATGGGGATTGGCCTGTCCATGTATGTCGAACGCGAAGCCTCCGTTGGAGAACCGACATCGCAGGAGCGCCGCGACGCCGAGCAGAACGACAGGCGCATCCTGGGCAATGTCGTGCAATGCGACGGCGCACGCGCGACCATCGGTGCCTATGCGAATGATGTCGACGGCGCGGTGACCGGCCTGTGGACGGTCGGCAAGATGATTTCCATCAATCTCGGATCCACGCGAACCGTCGGCCTGGTCTACGGGATCGGCAAGTCGGATCGTGCCTGGAGCAATGAGGGCCAGAACGCGATCGAGGTCAGCATCGAGCTGATCGGCGAAGTGCGTGACGGAGCAGAGCCGGCCGCCAAACCGGTCTTCGACCGCGGCATCACCGCCTATCCGCATATCGGCGCCGTCGCGCACCGCATCCGCACCCGTGACCTGCAGGCGGTCTATGACCTCGCCGGGCGTCATTCGATCGCCATCGGAACGCTCGCGCAGGACGAAACGATCGCCGCCAATATCGCCATCGACGATACGCTGGCGCGTCACTTCGCCATTGTCGGCACCACCGGTGTAGGCAAATCCACCGCCGTCTCGCTGCTGCTGCGCAAGTCGATCGCGGCAAGACCCGACCTGCGCATCCTGATCCTCGACCCGCACAACGAGTTCGCGGCGTCGCTGCCCGAATACTGCGTCAGGGTCGATTCCAAAACCTTGGATCTTCCGTTCTGGATGTTCACGCTGGAGGAATTCGCCGAGGTGCTGTTCCGGGGCCGCGAGACCGAGCCGGAAGAAATCGATGCCTTGCGCGACCTCATTCCGGCCGCCAAGAACCTTTACCGCAATCCCAATTCCGGCGCTTATATCAGGCGCGGCGGCGATGCGCTGACCGCCGATACGCCGGTTCCTTACCGCATCGCCGACCTCCTCAAGCAGATCGACGAGCGCATGGGCATGCTCGAAAGCAAGACCGATCGCCCGACGCTCAGATCGCTGAAGACGCGCATCGAATCGGCGGCGGCCGACCCGCGCTACCGCTTCATGTTCAACTCGCGCCTGATCGAGGACACCATCCACGAAACGATCGGCAACATCTTCCGCGTGCCGCATCATGGCCGCCCGGTGACCTGCTTCGAGATGGCCGGCATGCCGTCCGAAGTGGTCAATTCCGTCTGTTCGGTGCTGGCGCGCCTGGCCTTCGACCTCGCTCTGTGGAGTGAAGGCAAGCTGCAGCTTCTGTTTTTGTGCGAAGAAGCGCACCGCTATATGCCCGCCGATCCGCGCCTCGGCTTCGCGCCTACCAGGCACGCGCTGTCGCGCATTGCCAAGGAAGGCCGCAAGTATGGCTGCTATCTCGGCGTGGTCACCCAGCGCCCAGGCGAGCTCGACCCGACCATCCTGTCGCAATGCTCGACCTTCTTCGCCATGCGGCTTGCCAACGAGCAGGACCAGGCGATCATCCGCTCGGCGATTGCCGACTCTTCCGCCTCGACGCTTGCCTTCCTGTCCTCCATGGGCCAGCGCGAAGCCATCGCCTTCGGCGAAGGCGTGGCGGCGACAATGCGGCTCAAGTTCGAAAAACTGCCGAGCCACCTGCTTCCCGGCACGGCCAAGCGCGAAGAGGCCGCCTCTTCGAAGTCAGCCGACGATGTCGATCTGGTGGCGATCGTCGAACGACTGCGCAACGTGCCGAAATCAACGCAGCAGTCGATGGCCTTCGCCGAAGTCGTCGATTCAGGCCGCCAGGCCGGCGACCCCGACTACCGCAAGCCCCCCGCCGCGCGCGCGCCATCGGACGACGACTTCGACATGCGCTACGGCCTCAAGCCCGCAACCTTCGGCCTGCGCCCGCAAAACGACTGAGTTTGCGGCCTGGTTGTTCTGCCCGCTGATTGAGAAACCGCGCCAAGCTTGCGCTCTGCCCGGACCGCTTGGGTAAATCCCGTCAGGGAATTCGTCAGGCTGAGTCGGCTGGTGCTGTTTTCGAGAACCGGAGCGGAGCGGACGTTTGAGTCCGAGAGCACTGGAGGCGCAGAAAATGGCGGCAGACGGCCAGCCTCACGAATTCAGCGACGGGATTTTAGGCGCAGACGCGGTTGCGGCCTTGCCTCTTCGCCTCGTAGAGCTGGCGGTCGGCGCGGCGATAGAACTCCTCCGCCGTCTCCTTGCGATCCCAGACGGCAAGCCCGACGCTGGTGGTGATCTTGAGGCGGACATTGCCTGACAGCACCGACATGTTGGCGATCGCCTTGCGGATGCGCTCGGCAAACTTGCCCAGAAGGTCGGCGTCCATGTTGGGCGTGACCACCGCGAACTCCTCGCCGCCTAATCGCGCCACCACATCGTGGTAGCGTGTCATATCCTTGAGGCAGTTCGCGACGGCCTTGAGCACCTCGTCGCCGACGTCGTGGCCATGGGTATCGTTGACCTGTTTGAAATGGTCGAGATCGAGGATCATCAGCCCGACCGGCTTTTCGATGCGCCTGAACTCCTCGAGATACTCCTTCAGCGCATCATCGAAATAGCGCCGGTTCTGCATGCCGGTCAGGCCGTCGGTCAGCGCCGCATGCTCGAGTGTTTCCGAGCGCGCGCTGAGCGAGACCGTCATGGCGCGCAGCTTGCCTTCTTCCGTCGCCTGTTTTCGGATCAGCGGATAGATGAAGAAAATGCCGAAGAACAGCGCGGTAGCCAATAGCACGCCGGTCGCGAACAAAAGCTTGTTGAGATAGATGACCTTGTCCAGACCCGAAGCCGTATGCAGCTCGTTGGCGAAGGATTGCAGAAGTCCATAAGCATGCAGCGTCACCAGGCCGGCGGCCAGGATCACGAATATAAAGACGAAAAATGCTGATTCCGCCTTGTGGAAACGCATCTGCTCCCCGTTGGAAAAGTGCCCACTGACCTTATGGCATGGGCGGGCTTACGGAGGGTTAATTTGGACAACCGCAACGAGAACCTTTCTTTGCAAGTAAACTTTTCAGGTTGCAATGGAAATAAGCAGTCAGATCGTGGTTTCCACATCATCACCGGGGCGCACCCTTTGCCATTCCGGCCCCAGCTGATGCCTGAACCAGGTCGTCTGCCGCTTGGCATATTGCCTGGTCGCGATCTTGGCGCGTTCGATCGCCTCGGGAAAGCCAATCTCTCCGGCGACCGCGGCCTGCAGTTCGCGAACGCCGATCGCCTTCATCGCCGGCAATTCGGGATCGAGGCCAAGCGCCGATAGAAGCTTGACCTCGTCCAGCGCGCCCTTGTCCAGCATCTGGTCGAAGCGTTTTTCGATGCGGCCGACCAGCGCCGCCCGGTCCGGCTCGATCACCAAGAAACGCGCGGTCTCCCTGTCGATGAGCGGCCGGCCGCGTTCTGCCTGCCATTCCCGAATCGAACGGCCCGACGCGTCGAGCACCTCCAATGCGCGCACGATGCGCTGGCTGTCGGTCGGCTTGAGCATCATGGCGGCCGCCGAATCCTCGCGCAGCAGCAGGCTGTGCAGCTTGACGGCGCCCTGCTCCTTCAGTTCGTAGCGCCAGCGGTCCCGGACCCGCTGCGGAATATCGGGCATTTCCGAAATGCCCTCGGCCAACGCGCGGAAGTAGAGCCCGGTACCGCCGACAAAAATTGCTGGCCGTTCGGAAAGCGCACCCTCGTCGATCAGCTTCATCACGTCGCGCAGCCATGCGCCGGTGGAATAGGCTACGGCCGGGTGGACATGGCCGTAGAGGAAATGTGGTGCGCGGGCGAGGTCGGTCGCCTCCGGCCGGGCGGTCAGCACATCGAGCACCGAATAGCCCTGCATGGAATCAGCGTTGACGATCACGCCGCCCTTGCGCTCGGCCAGATCGAGCGCCAGCGCCGACTTGCCGCTGGCGGTCGGCCCGGCTATCAGGATCGCGTTCTTCACGCGGCCCTCGCCCGCCTGTCCGCCGGAATGTTCCATGCCGCTCATCGCCACGCTTGTATCCCATCCCGCCGACCGCGCTTTGTCGCTGTCGCTTGCGAATATGGCGTCACGGTCGGCCGGCGCAAGCGCTGTTGTCTGGCTGGCCGAAGGGATTGCCTGCGATCTTGTCTTGCCTGAGGCAGCCGACGCCGCCGATACGAGTGCCGTCTTGCGCACGGTACTCGCCACCGAGGCGGTCGACGTGATCGTCCAGCAGGCGGAAACCCGGCGCAAGAAAATCCTGATCGCCGATATGGATTCGACCATGATCGACCAGGAATGCATCGACGAACTGGCCGACGAGATCGGCCTCAAGGATCGGGTTGCCATAATTACCGCGCGATCGATGAATGGCGAGATCGCCTTCGAACCGGCCTTGCGCGAGCGGGTGGCGTTGCTGAAGGGACTCGATGCGGCCGTGGTCGATCGCATCGTCGCCAATCGCCTGACCCTGGCCTCGGGCGCTCGCGCGCTGGTTCAGACCATGCGCGCCAACGGCGCCTGGACGGCACTCGTGTCTGGCGGATTCGAGGTCTTCACGACGCGCATCGCGGCCATGCTCGGCTTCCAGGAGAATCGCGCCAATCGCCTGCTCGAACAGGATGGCCGCTTCACCGGACTGGTCGGCGAGCCGATCCTCGGCCGTGCCGCCAAGGCCGACGCGCTGCTCGAAATTTCAGCGCGCCTCGGCCTGACGCCTGCCGACGCCATCGCCGTAGGTGACGGCGCCAACGATCTCGACATGATTCGCCTGGCCGGCACCGGTGTCGCGCTGCATGCCAAGCCGACGGTGGCGGCACAGGCAAAGGTCCGCATCGACCATGGCGACCTGACCGCGCTGCTCTATGCGCAAGGCTACAGGCAGGAAGAGTTTGTGCAATGAAACCAATACGTACCGAGCGCCTGATCCTGCGCAACTGGGAGGATCGTGACCGCGCGCTGTTTCACCGGATCAATTCCGAAGAACAGGTGATGGAATTCTTTCCGTTCCGCCGCGATCGGGCCGCCGCGGATGCCAAGATGAACGAGTTCCGGACCTCGATCGCCAGGGATGGCTACGGTTTCACCGCCGCCGAGATTGTCGCCACCGGAGAATGCATCGGCTTCATCGGCCTCTTCGACACAGATCATTTGCCATTCCTTCCGGCCGGCACCTTCGAGATCGGTTGGCGACTGGCCCCTGAATTCTGGGGCAAGGGCTATGTCACCGAAGCGGCCGAGGCATGGCTTGCCTACGGTTTCGAAAGGCTTGGCCTCGGCGAGATTATCTCCTTCGCCGTCGCCGACAACAGGCGCTCCATCGCCGTGATGGAACGCCTCGGCATGAGTGCCGACCCGGCCAGCGACTTCGACCATCCCGACGTCCCGGACAGTCACCCGGCGCTCAAGCGGCATGTCCTCTACAGGCTCTCCCGCGCCAACTGGGAACAAAGAAAAAAGGGCGGCCCCTAGCCGCCCTGTCCACTCAAGATGAGAATTCTGCCGGATCTTCCGGGCTTCAGTCCATCCGGATCGTCACGAACCTGAGCTCGCCGGTCTTCGACGCCAGCATCAGCAGCGCATTCTTGCGTCCCTGTTCCTTCAAGGCGCCGATCCGGTCCATGACGTCCTTGGGCGTGGCGACCGATTCCTGCGCGATCTCGGTGATCACCTCGCCTGGCTGGATGCCGCGCTCGGCGGCAGCAGAATCCTTGGTGACGTCGGTGATGACGACGCCGGAAACATCGGCCGCAATGCTGAATTTCTTGCGCGTCTCCTCATTCAGTTCGCCGACCGTCATGCCGAGCACCGAAGCCGTGGAAACGGCCGGGGCCTTGTCACCCTTGTCCTGGTCGGTATTGCCACCCTCCTCGCCGCTGGTGAGCTTCTCGCCATCCTCGAGCCGGCCGAGCGTCACTTTCACGGTCTGCTCGACGCCCTTACGCACGATCAGCACATCGACCGCCTTGCCGACCGGGCTTTCGGCGACGACGCGCGGCAGGTCGCGCATTTCATGGATGTCCTTGCCGTCGAACTTGATGATGACATCGCCGGCCTGGATGGTGCCATTGTCGACCGGTCCGCCCTTGATGACGCCGGCGACCAGCGCGCCCTTGGCGGTCGCCATGCCGAGGCTCTCGGCGATGTCGTCGGTGACCGGCTGGATGCGCACGCCGAGCCAGCCACGCCGCGTCTCGCCGAACTGGCGCAACTGGTCGACGACGCCCGAGGCGAGCTGCGAGGGAATGGAGAAGCCGATGCCGATCGAGCCTCCAGAGGGCGAAATGATGGCGGTGTTGATGCCTATGACCTCACCGGCGCTGTTGAACAGCGGGCCGCCGGAATTGCCGCGATTGATCGCGGCATCGGTCTGGATGAAGTCGTCATAGGGGCCGGAATTGATATCGCGGTTGCGGGCCGAGACGATACCGACCGTCACCGTGCCGCCGAGGCCGAACGGATTGCCGATCGCCATCACCCAGTCGCCGACACGCATCTTGGTGGAATCGCCGAACTTCACCGCCGTCAGCTTGTGTCCTTTCGGATCGACCTTCAGCACCGCGACATCGGTCTTGGTGTCGGTGCCGACCAGCGTTGCCTTCAAGGTGGCGCCGTCGGAAAAATTGACCTCGATGTCGTCGGCGTCGGCGATCACGTGGTTGTTGGTGACGACGATGCCTTGCTCGGCGTCGACGACGAATCCGGAACCCAGCGACTGCACTTTCTGCGCGCCGTTGTCCTTGTCGCCGCCACGGTTCTTGAAGAAATCGTCGAAGAAATCCTGGAAGGGCGACCCCTCGGGTAGTTGCGGCATCGGCACGGCGCCCGGACCTTCGGTGCCCTTCACCGTCTGCGAGGTCGATATGTTGACCACCGCGCCGAGCAGGCCTTGCGCCAGGTCGGCGACGGAAGCCGGCCCATCCGCGGCAAATGTCGGCGTCACGGACGACGGGACAGCGACGGCGCTGACAAGAAGTGCCGCCGCGCCGGCGATGAACGTCCGCCGTGCCGCGCGCAAGATTGTATTGGATGTCATCGAGAAGCCTCCCGGTATTCCTGAAAAGAAAAGCGCTTCGACGAAAACGCCGCGTCGCGCCATGTTGGCAAAAAATACGGCACGTTTGCGGCTATGACCATCGGCAGAGGATAAATCATCCGTTATCCCCGGGATCGATGCTCGTATCCCGGATCGATGCTCGTATCCCAAAAACCGAAGCTCACCGGCCTCATATGCCTCGCACCAGCCAGACGATCCCGACGCCGATGGCGATCGCCGCCAGCCCGGCAATCCGCAACGCGTTCTCGGGCAGCGACAACACTTCGGTGGCAAGCTTCCTGGCAAGGCCGGGAAAGCCGCCATAGACCAGACCTTCTATGACAAGGACGAGACCCATGGCGGCGAGAAAATCCTGCACCGGCCGCTACTGGCCGGTGCTGGGCTGTGCCGCCGGCGCGGCAGGTGCCGTCGCCGGAGCGGTTGGAGCAGGCGCGGGCGAAGTCGGCTTTGCCGGCCCTTCCTTACCGTCGGGATCGCGGAAGAAGCGGAAGAACTCCGAGCTCGGCGACAGCACCATCGTCGTCCCGGTGTTGTCCAGCGCCGCTCCATACGCATTCATCGACCGGTAGAAATCGAAGAAGGCCGGATCGCGCTGATACGCTCCCGCGAAGGTGGCACTGCGCTGGGCTTCGCCCTCGCCGCGCAGGATTTCCGACTCTTTCTGTGCTTCGGCAACGATCTCGACCACTTCGCGATCGGCGCGGGCCGTGATGCGCTGTGCCGCTTCATTGCCGCGTGCCCTCAGTCGCGCGGCCTCCGCCAGGCGTTCCGCCTTCATGCGATCGTAGGTCTGTTGCGAAACCTCGGCGGTGAGATCGGTGCGGCGAATGCGGACATCCTCGATCTGCAGGCCGAGCGAGGTGGCGTCGGGCCTGAGCTGATCACGGACTTCACGCATCATCACGGCGCGCTGTTCGGAGAGCGCGGCCTCGAAATCGCGCAGACCGTAGACGCGGCGCAAGGCAGCGTCGAGACGCGTCCTGAGCCGAGCTTCGGCCAGTTCGATCTGACCGGACACGGCGGAGCGGAAGACGCGCGGATCCGAGATGCGATAGGCGATGAAGGCGTCGACCTCATAGAACTTGCCGCCCGACACCTGGACGCGGATGTTGTCGAGATCGAAGCGCAGCACCCGGTTCTCGATCAACTGCACCGTATCGGCGTCGAAGAACGAGAACGGCGCCTTGAAGTAGATGCCGGGCTCGCTCTTGACGTCGACGATCTCGCCGAACCTGAGCACCAGCGCCTGCTGGCGCGCATTGACCACGAAGACCGACGAATAGAGCAGGAACAGGATGACCACTGCTGCGACGACGATGATGGGAAGACGGTTGGCCATCACTGGTTACCTCCCGTGACGCCACCAGGGGCGGCCGGTGCCGGGGTCTTCGGCTGCAATGCCGGCAGCGGCAGATAAGGAAGGACCCCTTGCCCGTTGCCCTGCTCGACGATGACCTTGTTGGAATCCTTCAGAACCCTCTCCATGGTTTCCAGATAGAGGCGCTTGCGTGTCACGTCGGGCGCCTTGGCGTATTCGTCATAGACCGAGATGAAGCGCTGTGCCTCACCTTCGGCTTCCTGCACGACCCGGTTCTTGTAGGCGGCCGCGTCTTCGCGGACCTGTGCGGCCTCGCCGCGCGCCTGGCCGAGCTTCTGGTTGGAGTACTGGTTGGCCTGCTCGACGAACTTGTCTTCGTCTTGCTCGGCGCGCTGCACCTCGTCGAACGCATCGGCCACTTCGCGTGGCGGTGCCGCATCCTCGATCGAGACGGCGTTGACGTTGAGGCCGGCCTTGTAGCCGTCCAGCGTCGTCTGGATGATTTCACGCACCGAGGCGGCAATGCCCTGGCGATCGTCGCGGAAGATGTCCTGCGCCGGCCGGCGGCCGACGGCTTCACGCATGGCGCTTTCGGCAACCTGCCGCAGCATGCCGTCGGGATCGGACACGTCGAACAGATACGCGCTCGGGTCGGAGACCTGATAGGCCACCGAGAACTGGACGTTGACGATGTTCTGGTCGCCGGTGAGCATCAGTCCGGACGTGTTGCCACTCGTCGCGCCGCCGCCGCCGATGTCGACGAGCTGCTCGGAAATCTTGGCCGTTTCGACCGTTTCGAGCGGCCACCAATGGAAATGCAGGCCGGGCTGCGACAGCTCGGTCTTTGGCTTGCCGAAGCGCAGTTCGACCGCGACCTCGTCGGGCTGCACGGTATAAACCGCCTTGAACGCCCACAGCACCACAAGTGCCGCCGCGATCAGCGCGAAAATGGCTGGGCTTGCGCCACCGCCACCCGGCAGGGCGCGCCGCAGCCGGTCCTGGCCGCGGCGGATGATGTCTTCAAGATCGGGAGGCGAGCCCTGTGGGCCGCTCGGTCCCTTGGGTCCCTGCCCCCAGGGTCCCTGATTGTTGCCGCCGCCGCCCCACGGGCCGCCGCCACCGCCGCTTTTATCGTTCCAGGGCATAAATGTCCTTTCGCTTGGAATTCCCTCAAACGCCGGCATTACGGCGCAAAATCCAGTATGTTCTTCTATAGGGACGCCGCGAGGCGCTTTCAACGCGATGCGCTGCCAGTTCGTCCGATTTGGTCCGGTCGCGACCCTTTGTCTTCTTTCAATGCCCTTTTTGTCATTCAAAGTCTCGCGCGGCGCTCGTAAATCGTATAGCGCGTCGCGTGGCTGTCCTTTTCTCCGGCTGGAACGTCCTGGGAGCTGACGACAAGCCAGGAATCCGGATCGATGAGCGGGAAATGCGCATCGCCGTCGACCGCTGCCAGCACATGGGTGACGTGCAGCCGGTCGGCCAGCAGCAGCGCCTGGGCATAGATTTCGCCGCCGCCGATAACGCAGACTTCGTCCACACCGGCCATGCAGCGCACGCGCACCGTTGCCAGCTGGATCGCGGCTTCGAGCGAATGCGCGACCTCGACGCCCTCGGCGCGCCAGGCCTTGTCGCGGGTAACCACGATGTTCAGCCTGCCAGGCAGCGGCCGGCCGATGCCTTCATAGGTCTTGCGGCCCATGATTATGGGTTTGCCCATCGTATCGGCCTTGAATCGCTTGAGATCGGTGGACAGCCGCCACGGCAACCCGCCGTCTCGCCCGATCACGCCGTTCTCGGCAATGGCAACGTAGATTGCGACGTGCATCAGTTGGCATTCCCCCCATTTCTGTCAGACGGCACCAGCAGCAGGATGTCGATGTCGTGCTCCGGGTCGAAATCATTCGCCGTCATCTCGAATGTCGTCGGCCCGACCTTTTTGACACTGTCGCCGCAGAACGAGACCAGGGCTTTCGGATTGCCCTTGTCGACCGTCAGTTTGAACTTGCCGATCGAACCCGCCGCCCAGTTGCCGCCTGTGGTCAGGATATAGGCGATCCGATTTTCATAATATTTTGAATAGCCGTCGGGGTCGTCCTTGGCTGCCTTGCGCACCGCATTCTCAAATGTGTCGTCCATGCAGTAGCGCGTCTTGTAGGTCGCGTACTGCCCTTGGAACTTGCCGTCGTAGAAAAAGCTGACCGAAGAGGTGCCCCCGACGCTCGGCTTGTAGCGGTGGGAAACGTGGACGTCCTTGTTGGCTGGAAAGGTCGAGCGCCACCAATAGGTCGAACGCAATTGCCAGAACGGCGTGTAGATCTTCTTCGTCTCGGTGCCATCGCCGCCGGTATCCTCGATGATGATGCCGCGGTTGACCCAGTCATCGGTAACCGCTTGAGGCAGCTTGGCCAGCGCCGCCTTCGCCGCGTCGCCGAAAGGATAAAACGGCACGTTCTGCGCCTTCAGATCGGCGCCGATGTCGATGCCGAGCGCCAACACCTTCTGCTCGAGCCGCGGCTTTGCCGGTGCGCCATCGATCGTCACCTCGAAGCCGAGGAAATTGTCGCTCTGGTCGTTGGGAAGCGCCGGCCTCTCTTCAGGATCGCCTTCGATGTCGGGCATCGGGAAGGCGACGATGGCGTCGACATCCCGATCGGTGTTGTTGTGGAAGACGTAGTCGACCGTCACTTTTTCCGGCGAGATGAAGAGGTCCTCGCTTTGCATTGCCACGGCATCGCTGCGCGACAGGATCAGGCCGCCGGTGCCAAGTTCGGCAATCGAATCATTGGCGAATGCGGGCGCGGCTGAAAGCATCAGCGCTGCAGTCAGAACAAATCGCAACATCGAAGCTCCCTCTACTGGAATGCCTGCATGACCCTAGCTGTTTCAATCCAGCGTTTCAAAGCCTTCCGACCCTGTGGGCGTGTCAGCGCGGTCTGGACACGCACCAGCGCGGTCTGGACACGCACCAGCGCGGTCTGGACTAACAGGTTCCGATCGGGCAGGAGTTCGCCCCATGCGCAAGCTTCTCGTCATCGGCATCGGCGCCGGCAATCCCGACCATATGACGGTTCAGGCCATATCAGGCCTGAACCGGGCTGATGTACTGTTCATCCCCGACAAGGGCACGAAAAAAGACGAGCTTGCCGAGCTGCGCCGCCAGATCTGCGACCGCTTCGTCACCAACCCGAAGTCACGCCGCGTCGAATTCGACGTGCCGGTGCGCGACCTGCCAGTAGAAGATGGGCCTGCACCGTCCTATCGTTCGACCGTCGATGACTGGCATGAAGCCATCGCCGCGATCTACGAGAACCTGATCCGCGACGAGATTGCAGGGGATGGCTGCGGCGCCTTTCTGATCTGGGGCGATCCTTCGCTCTATGACAGCGCCTTGCGCATCCTCGAGCGCGTGCGCTTGAGAGGCAATGTCGCGTTCGAACTGGAAGTCATACCCGGCATCACCGCTGTCCAGTCGCTTGCCGCCAGTCACAAAATGGCGCTGAACCGGATCGGCGATTCCGTGCTGATCACCACCGGGCGGCGCCTGACGCAGGAAGGCTTGGCCGACAATGCCGACAGCACAGTCGTCCTGCTCGACGGCAAATGCGCCTTCAACACGCTGGACGACAAGGATGTCGTCATCCATTGGGGCGCCTATCTCGGCACGCCGGACGAGATTCTCATTTCGGGCCGTCTCGGTGATGTCGGCGCCGAGATCGAACGAGTCCGCGAGGAAGCCCGCCGGCAGAAGGGCTGGATCATGGACACCTACCTGCTGCGCAAGCCCAGTAGAGAGGATTAAGCCCTACTGCCTACTGCCTTGCCCTCACCCCGCATCAATCTCCGCCTGCAATGCCTCCATATGCGTCGCGGCCGCTGCAGCCGCCGCACGCTCAATGGCGCGGAAGCGGCTGACCACCGCAAGCCCCGCGGCCGTCAGTTGCGCGCCGCCGCCCTTGCGGCCACCGGTCTGCGCCGCCACCAGTGGCTTGCCGAACACCCGGTTCATGTCCTCGACGAGGTCCCAGGCGTGCTTATAGGACATTTCCATGCCGCGCGCGGCGGCCGAGATCGAGCCGAAGGCGGCGATCTGTTCCAGGAGCTCGATCTTGCCCGGTCCGATGCGCCCGTCGGGATCGAGATTTATCCGCAAGCTCAGCGACGGCATTTTTGCTCCTCCGCGATCACGCCTGATCCCATACTAGAATCTCCTTGGCGAAACCGCTATTCCAAAAAGACATAGCGATGATCATCCATCCACCTCACCTGGCAGCCCGGCGCTGGTGTTGGCCCGGTCGAAGCTCACCGTCTTGACCACCGCGAAAACCTTGCCGCCGAGATGAAGCTTCAGCGTGTGCCGCGACTGTTCGGTGATGCGGGCAAGCACGGTTGCGCCGTTGCAGTCGATGCCGACCTCGACCGCCGGGCCCTCACCGGGGCTCATCGCGGTAATGGTTCCCGGCAGGATGTTGAGCGCGCTGAGGCCTGCCGGATGTTCGGTGGCGATCATCACATCGCGGGCGCGTATACGGATGCGCACCGACGCCCCCGCCTTCATCGCCAGCCGCGGCACCCGGATCTCGCCTGCCGCCGAGCCGAGCACGGTCATGCCGAAAGTCTCGTCGTGACGCAGCACCCTGGTGTCCAGCACGGCACCGCCCTCGCCGCGTTCCTCCGCCGGCAGCAGGTCGAGCCTTTGCATCACCGCCTCGGTCGGACCGCTGGCGATGACATGGCCTTGCGCCAGCATCACCACGTCGCTGGCCAGCCGCGCCACCTCGGCGACGGAATGGCTGACATAGACGATCGGGATTTTCGTCTCGTCGCGCAGCCGCTCGACATAGGGCAGGATCTCGGCCTTGCGCGCCTCATCGAGCGAGGCCAGCGGCTCGTCCATGAGCAGCAATCCGGGGCTGGCTAGCAGTGCCCGGCCAATTGCCACACGCTGCTTCTCGCCGCCCGAGAGCTTTGCCGGTCGCCTATCCATGAGCGGGCCGATGCCGAGCAGGTCGACGACGGCATCCATATCGGCATAGCGCTCCGCTGGCGGCGTGAACCAGCGGCCGTAACGCAGATTGCCGGCAACACTCATATGCGGAAACAGCCGCGCATCCTGGAACACCATGCCGATGCGGCGCTTGTGCTTCGGCACGAAAATGCCAGCATCCGTATCGACCATCACGCGGCCGTCGACCTCGATGCGCCCCTTGTCGGGCCGGATCAGCCCGGCGATCATGTTGATCAGCGTCGTCTTGCCCGACCCCGACGGTCCGAACAGGGCTGTCAGCCGTCCGGCGCTTTCGAAGCGGGCGACGATGGCAAAACCGCCCAGCCGATGGCCGATATCGACGAGAACGCTCATTCGATGTCCATCCGCCGGCCGAGACGCCGCGCCAACACTTCCGAGGCGACAAGTGCTGCCATGGAAATGACGATGGAAATCAGCGTCAGCCGCAGCGCCCCTTCATCGCCACCCGGCACCTGCGTGAAGGTGTAGATTGCCGACGGCAATGTCTGCGTCTCGTTGGGAATGTTGGAGACGAAGGTGATGGTCGCGCCGAACTCGCCCATCGCCTTGGCGAAGGACAGTATGGCGCCGGCGATCAGCCCAGGCAGGATCAGCGGCAAAGTAATGGTTGCGAAGACCCAGGATGGATTGGCGCCGAGCGTTCCCGCCGCCGCCTCCATCTTGCGGTCCACCGCCTCGATCGAAAGCCGGATCGCCCGCACCATCAAGGGAAAGCCCATGACGCCGCAAGCCAGCGCCGCACCCGTCCAGCGGAAAGAGAAAACAATGCCGAAATGCTCGGCCAGGAACGCGCCGACCGGGCCACGCCGGCCGAAGGTCAGCAGCAGCAGATAACCAGTCACCACCGGCGGCAGGATCAGCGGCAGATGCACCAGTCCGTTGAGCAGCGTCTTGCCCCAGAACTGTCCCCGGGCAAGCAGCAACGCGATCAATATGCCCGGCGGCAGGCTGGCGAGCATCGCCACCGTTGCCACCTTGATCGACAGCCGGACCGCATTCCATTCGTCGGGAGTGAGGTCCAGCAGCCAGTTCATAATGCGAGATGAAGCCCCTTGGAACTCAGTTGCTCGGCGCGAGCACGGTAAAACCCTGATCCTTGAACAGTGCGCCGGCCTTTGCCGACCGCAGGCATTTCAGGAAAGCCGGCGTATCCTTGTCCTTCGAATCGGCGGTCTGGGCAACCGGATAGATGATCGGCGGATGCGAATCCTCCGGAAAGGTGCCGACCACCTTGACGCCTTTTTCGGCATGCGCGTCGGTGGCGTAGACGATGCCAAGGGCTGCTTCGCCCGTCGAAACCAGCTTCAGCGCTGCGCGCACATTCTCGGCCTGCGCCACCTTGCCCTCGACCGAGGACCAGACGCCGAGCGATTCGAGTGCGGCCTTGCCGTATTTGCCGGCCGGCACCGCCTTGAAGTCGCCCATGGCCAGCCTGCCGTCGCCAATCAGCTTGGCGAGGTCAAAACCTTTCTCGATCTTGGTTTCAACCGCCGAGTCCTTCGGCGCCACCAGCACGATCTCGTTGCCGAGAAGCTTCACTTCGGTGTCCGGCTTGGTCAGCTTCTTGTCGGAGAGATATTTCATCCAGTCGAGGTCGGCCGAGATGAAGACGTCGGCTGGTGCCCCGCCCTCAATCTGCTTGGCCAGCGCCGAGCTTGCGGCATAGGAGACGGTCGCCGCCTCGCCGACATCGGCCTCGCAGGCCTTGTTCACCGCATCCAGCGCGTCCTTGAGGCTGGCCGCGGCAAACACCACCACCTTGTCTTCCGCGTGTGCTGCCGGCACTGCCATCAACGTCGCCGCCAAACCGCCAATGGCGATCGCCCTCAATCCAAAACCCTTGCGCGTCATGGAAAACTCTCCCTGGTTCGAAACCGATCGGCTCGAAGCCTGCCCACCGATATATCTGCATGAATATAACAAGGGAAGGCCCGGCAGCACCACTTCGCATGCCAGGATCGACATTGGCGGTGCCATCGTCACCGCGATCACCGACGAGTCCGTCGCCGATCTCGAGTTGGAGAAGGGCAAACAGGCCTATGCCGTGGACAAGGCCTCGAACGTGAGGGTCGGCATCGATTGATCGGCCACGTCTTAATAAGGTCTAGGCGGCAAGCCTATGAATCAAGGCATCTTCGACATAGATGCCATTGATGGTGTTATGTGAAAATCGCACCTCTCCTAGACCATCAACTCGCATGGCGATACCTAAGCCGGCGATGAGCCGGTCGTCCGCTGATGTGATCTTCACCTTGCTAAGATCTAAAATAGGTTCTTGAGGACGTGCCTTGCGCCAGTCGGCGGCAATGGTTGCTGCATCGAGATATTTCTTCTCAAGATCCTTTCGTGGACCTCGATAGGCGATGATCATGCGCCAATTGTCGACGTCACTGTTGTACAACCATAATGCGGCTGCAACTCCAAATCCCTTTTCATCAAGAGCCCGAATTAGGTTGATGCCGGCATCGATGTCGGTCCTTACCAACGATCCTGAAGCCATCTATCTTCCTTGCTCTTCGTCGACCGTCATACCGCGATCGGCGCCTTGATCGACGCATCGGCGACGTAGTTTTCCAGCCGGAAATCCTCGAATCGGAAGGCGAAGAGGTCCTTCACCTCCGGATTGATCCACATCGTGGGCAGCCCCCTAGGCGTGCGCCGCAGCTGTTCGCGCGCCTGCTCGAAATGGTTGGAATAGAGATGCGCGTCCCCAAGCGTGTGAACGAAGTCGCCGGGTTTCAGCCCGGTTACCTGCGCCACCATCAGGGTCAGCAAGGCGTAGGAAGCGATGTTGAACGGCACGCCGAGGAAGATATCGGCGGAGCGCTGATAAAGCTGGCAGGAAAGTCGGCCTTCCGAGACGTAGAACTGGAACAGGCAATGGCAGGGCGGCAACGCCATCGCCTCGACCTCGGCGGGGTTCCAAGCAGAAACGATCAGCCGCCGCGATTGAGGATTTTTGCGTATCTCATTGAGAATATTTGCAATCTGGTCGATCGAGCCACCATGACCATCCGGCCAGGAGCGCCATTGCTTGCCGTAGACCGGGCCGAGATCGCCATTCTCGTCGGCCCATTCGTCCCAGATCGAAACGCCGTGGTCGGTCAGGTATTTGATGTTGGTGTCGCCGGCCAGGAACCACAGAAGTTCATGGACGATCGACTTGAGATGCAGCTTCTTGGTGGTGGTGACGGGAAAGCCGCGTGCCAGGTCGAAACGCATCTGGTAGCCGAAGACTGAGCGTGTTCCGGTGCCGGTGCGGTCGCCGCGATCGGCGCCGCTGTCCAGCACGTGCTGCAGGAGGTCGAGATATTGGCGCATCGGTTCCGGCTCGATTCGAGATTTCACCAATAATAGCTCATGTGCGCGCTGACGCCACGCTTGTCTGAAGTCATCCCCATCTTCGCGGACGGGGCCGGGTGCGTGGAGACCTTTTCAGAATTCGCTCTGGCGAGTCGAATGGCCTGGTTTTCGAGAACCGGAGCGGAGCGTACTTAAAGTACATGAGCACCGGAAGCGCCGCAAACCGCGCTAGTCGGCTGCCAGAGTAGAATTATCAAAAGGTCTCAGAGGGAGCCGAGCTTGCCCAGGTCTTTCGCGACCAGGTAGTAAAAAGTCACCCGGCTCTTGGTGTTGTCAGCAGCCATTGCCTTGCAAGTCTTCTCGATTGCCGCATCGGCCTTCGCCGCGTCGCTGATGCCGAGTTTCTTGGCGACCCAGTTGTCCCTGACGCGCCCAAGCTCCTTCAGGTCGGTGCAGGATACCAGCGAGGAATCACGGTTTCTGAGCGCGATGCCCAGGTGCTTTACGATCTTTTCGACCGAATCCGCACTGGCACCAGCGTCGTATTTCTTCACGTCTGCAAGATAGTCGGCCATCAAAATTCCCCTCGTCGGCGCCACGGATCCGATCGATGAGGCTGTGGCGCTGCTGCAACTTGTGCCTTTAGGTCGGCTACTCCTCACCGTGGCAAAGCTTCGGTGGAGACCGCGCCCAAGTCAACCCTTTGGAGATGCGGTTTTGACGGGAACAAAGTGCCATTGCGGCCTTTCATTTCTTGCGATGGGTCACTATATTCGTCTTGTCGGCTTGACCGACTATGGCGATAAATGGGCGATGAAATAAGCCGTTCGGACCCGGGGGCGGTACCCGGCGCCTCCACCAAAAGCCGCTGTCGGCGACAGCGGTTTTTGCTGGGGGCGAAATAGGATCGACGAAGGTGTAAAGATCGTACTTTTGCCCGGCATGGTACCACCGTTATCGGGCTAAACCTGTAGTTGCAAATGACAACTATGCGGAAGCACGTCTCGCCGCGTAAGCGGTGCGATAGCTTCAATTCAAGCCCTAGGGGTTCGCACTTCTAGGCGGGGTTCGGAGGTACCTGGCAACAGAAACCTCCACTTCTCACTCCTCCTTCGATATGCGTCACGCGCAACGGCAGCTCCCAGTCCAGGCAAATCCTTGTGCGACCTGTCAGCCGCCGAGGCGCGGCACCTCGCGCGCCTCTCCATGGATAAATGCGGAAGCGATTCCGATCGATTCTTCATGCTGACCGGAGATCCAGGCTCCGGCAAGACCACCTTGATCGAGGCCTTGCGCCGGGCCGGCTTCCGTCGAAGCCGGGCGCGGCATCATCCGCGACCAGTCCGCCATTGGCGGACTCGCTTTGCCCTGGCATGATCGCACGCTATTCGCCGAATTGATGCTGTCATGGGAGATGCGCTCGTATCAAATTGCGCGAGAACAGACCGGGCGCCCTGTTTTCTTCGATCGCGGCGTGCCGGACACGCTTGGCTATCTCAGGCTGAGCGGCCTGCCGGTGCCCCAGCATGTCAGTTGCGCAGCGAAACGTTTCCGCTCCAGCCCGCCCGTCTTCGTCGCCCCGCCATGGCCGGAGATCTTCGCGCAGGATGAGGAGCGTAAGCAGACGCCTGATGAGGCCGTACGCACCTGTCATGCACTGGTCGGCGTCTATACGGAACGTGGCTACGAACGGTCCCGCTACCTTTGGCACCGGTCGAGGAGCGGTTGCGCTTCGTGCTCGCCGAGGCAGGATCGATATGAAAAAGGCCGGGGAGAACCCGGCCCTTTGTTTGGAATGGCGAGTGTTTATTCCGCCGGGGCCTGGACGGTTTCGCGCGAACGGCCGAGCGTGACCTTGGCCAGCGTGAACGAGATCACCGCGCACAGCGTGATGCCGGCCACCATCGGCAGCGGCGTGCCGTCGAAGAACACGCCGGCAACGCCCATGGCGAGTGCGCCGATGGCGAAATGCAGCGTGCCCATCAGCGCCGAAGCCGTACCGGCGATCTCGCCATGTTCTTCCATGGCCAGCACCGAAGTGGTCGGGATGACCAGACCGAGGAAGCCGTAGCCGACGAACAGCAGTGCCGCCATCACGTCGAGCCGGTCGATGCCGGTCGCCATCACCGCGAACAGCACCACCATCGTCGTTGCATAGCCGGTCACCGCGACGCGCACCACGCGCCGCAGGCCGAACCGCTCGGCCAGCAATCCCGTCATCTGCGACATGCCGATGAAGGCAACCGCATTGATCGAGAAGAATACGCTGTAGACCGAGGGCGACAGCCCGTAATGATCGATCAGGATGAATGACGAACTCGACAGATAGACGAAGAAGCTCGCGATGCCGAAGCCGGCGATCGCCGTCAGGCCGAGGAAGTTGCGATCACCCATCAGCAAGCGATAGCCCGACAGCGCGGTGCCGAAGGAGGATCCGGCGCGGTCTTCCACCGGCCGCGTCTCCTTGAGCGAGGTTGCCAAAAGGATGGTGGCCAGCAGTGCCGCGCCCGTCACCGTCCAGAACACGGCGCGCCAGCCGAAATTCTCGATGATCTGGCTGCCGGTCAGCGGCGCCAGGATCGGCGACACCGAAAACACCAGCATCAGCAAGGACATCAGCTTGGCGGCCTCATTGCCGGTATGCAGGTCGCGAACGATGGCGCGCGGAACGGCCATGCCGGCGCTGGCGCCAAGCCCTTGTAGGAAGCGGAAGGCGATCAGCCATTCGATGGTCGGCGCCATTGCCGACCCGATGCCGCCGACCATGAACAGCGCAAGGCCGCCATAAAGCGGCAGCTTGCGGCCGACCATGTCCGAGATCGGCCCGACGACGATCTGGCCGAAGCCCATCGACAGGAAGAAGATCAACAGGCTCATCTGCACGGAAGCGGTGCCGGCGTTGAGATCGGCGCCGATCGACGGCAATGCGGGCAGATACATGTCGATGGCGAACGGGCCGATGGCGGACAACAGGCCGAGCACGACCGCTATGCGGAGGAATTTGGGACTCATGATATAGGCTTCTTTCAAGTCTGGTTGCCGCCGCGGGCGACGTCTAACCTTAGGACGTTCCATCCCATGAGATTCCGACACCCAAGAGCGAATTTTATTCGTCTCAGCGGGCGAAATCTCTTTATGTTATGTCCACAAATTTAGACAGTCTTGTCTAATTCGTCAATCACCTCTATATAGATTTTTATGAAGCTGCACGTTTCTCCTGACACTTTCCCGCCACGCGGCCATGAGGCCAAGCGTTTGTCGATCGTCGATTCCGCGGCTGCCGTGTTTTGCCGCGAAGGGTTCGCCGGCGCCAACATCGATCTGATCGCCGCCGAGGCCGGCGTCTCGCGCCAGACCATCTACAATCATCATGGTGACAAGGAGAAATTGTTCGTCGCGATAGTTCGTGATCTGACCGAACGCTGCAATGCCGGCATCTTCGCCACCATCGCCACCTTCCCCGATCAGCCCAAGGATCTCGAAGCGGATCTGATCGGCTTTGCCGTGCGCTTGAACCAGAACTGCATCTGCAGCCGCGACGGAAAATTCCTGCGCAAGCTGATCCAGACCGAAGGCGAGCGCTATCCCGAACTGTTTGCAGAGTGGCGCGAACAGGGACCGGGCAGGACATGGCCGGCGATCGCCGCCCGCTTTGCCCGCCTTGCCTATGGCGGTTACCTCGCGATCGAGGACCCCGATGTGGCGGCACGCCAGTTCCTTGGCCTCGTCAATGCCGAACTGCAGACGACCTTCATGCTTGGCGGCTCGCCGAGCGAGGAGGAAGTTGTGCAATCCGCGACGAATGGCGTGCGCACCTTCCTGCGCGCCTTTGGCAAGCGCCGCTCCACGACACCGGTTGAAAAGCAGACCGCGCTCGCCAGCGTCTGAACGATCAAATCGTTGGCAATAGTCCTCGTCTCGGTGCGGTGGGGGTCTATATCAGGTTTACGCCGCCCTAAAGCTTGATTACAGCTATGCGGACGATTCAATGGAACCCTACCGTCACATGGCCGACGACCACATCCGCTATGACATTCTGGCCCAGGAGGCGTTGCGCGGCGTCATGCGCAAGGTCCTGGCCGAAGTCGCGCGCACCGGCCTCCCCGGCAACCACCACTTCTTCATCACCTTCCTGACCGGCGCGCCGGGCGTGCGCGTGTCGTCGCGTCTGCGCGAGCGCTATCCCGAGCAGATGACCATCGTCATCCAGTTTCAGTATTGGGACCTGAAGGTGACCGACACCGGCTTCGAGGTCGGCCTGTCCTTCTCCGACGTGCCGGAGAAACTCGAAATCCCGTTCTCGGCCGTGCGCGGCTTCTATGATCCCTCGGTCAATTTCGAGCTCGAATTCGACGTCAAGACGGACGGTGCGGCCGAGGAACCAGCCGCTCAAGCCTCGCCCGAGCCATTGACTATCGTCTCCGAGAAAAAGCCGAAGGCCGAGAAGAAGGCCGCCGCCGAGGCGGAGAAGAAGCCCGCGGCGGCGGACGCCGCCACCAAGGGCGCCGAAGTGGTCTCGCTCGACGCCTTCCGCAAGAAATAAGCCAAGCTCGCCATGGCCGAAATCATCAACCTCCGCCAGGCCCGCAAGCAGAAGGCGCGGGGCGAAAAGGTGCGCGTTGCCGACCAGAACCGGGCGTTGCACGGCCGTTCCAAAGGTGAGAAGCAACGCGACCACCTGATCGCCGACAAGGCCGAAAAATTCGTCGCTGGCCACCGCCGCGAGCCATCCGGCGGCGAAAACGAACAATGAGCGCTCTGCCGTGAGCGCGGTCGAAAAGCGCTCGGTGACCATTCGCGGCCACCGCACCAGCTATTCCCTTGAAAAACCTTTTTATGACGACCTCGTCGCGATCGCGGCGACCAGAAAGCTGACGCTCGCCGCCCTTGTCGCCGAGGTCGACGAGACGCGGCCCCGCGACACCAACCTGTCCTCGGCGCTGAGGCTCTATGTCCTGGGCTGGGCGAAACGCAGCGCGGACGTCTAACTGCGGCAGGGCGTTCCCAGGCAGGCGCACCCGCAATTATTTTCCCGGGCATCCCGAATCCTTTGGCTTCGCCGCAACGTCTCGGACATGAGCGGCCTGCTGGGCGCGGGCAATCAAGAGGAACAACTTCGATGAAACGCCACCTGATACGCTACAGGACGAAACCGGAACGGGCCGACGAGAATGAACGGCTGGTCAAGGCCGTGTTCCACGAGCTGCGGGAAAAATCGCCGGAAGGCGTTCGCTACATGACATGGCGTTCCGACGACGGGACCTTTGTCCATCTGGTCGAGACGGAAACCGAGGCCCATGCCGACATCATCACCGGGTTGGCGGCATTCGAGGCCTTTCAGAATGGCATCAGGGATCGCTTGATCGAACGTCCGCAGCGCGAGGAAATGACCGTGGTGGGCAGTTACCGTATGCTCGACCAGTAACGGCGAACAGAGGCGCATGAACATTCCTGGCGAGATCCGCGAACCTTTTGACCGCCTGTTCGGCGAACTGCGTCCAAAGCTGCACCGCTATTGCGCCCGCATGACGGGCTCGGTCATCGACGGTGAGGACGTGCTGCAGGACGCCCTGGCCAAGGCATTCGAGGCGCTGCCGAATGCCGGCCCGATCGCCAATCCTGAGGGCTGGCTGTTCCGCATCGCCCACAATGCGGCGCTCGACTTCCTGCGCCGGCGAGCCCGTGAAAAGACTTTTTCCGATGAGGACCCGGACATGATCGTCGACCCGGCAAACCCCACCGTCGACCGTCAGGCCGCGGCGGCCGGCCTCCATACCTTCATGCGCCTCCCTCTCGCGCAGCGAAGCAGCGTCATCATGATGGACGTTCTGGGCTATTCACTGCAGGAGATCAGCGCCACGCTCGACATCAGCATCCCCGCCATCAAGGCGGCCCTGCATCGCGGCCGCGGCCGGCTGCGTCGGTTCGCGGACGAACCTGACGACCGCCCTCTCCCCAAGCTGAGCGCGGCTGAGCGTCTGTTGCTCGACGCCTATATCGATCGATTCAACGCCCGAGACTTCGACGCCGTGCGCGACATGCTGGCCGATGAGGTGCGGCTGGAGCTGGTGGCAAGGACGCGGCTGAATGGTCGCCAGGAGGTCGGCACCTATTTCCACAATTATTCCCAGGTGCGGGATTGGCGCTTCGTGCCGGGCTTCGTCGAAGACAGGCCGGCAGTCCTCGTCCGTGACAGCGACGATCCAGCGGCGCGGCCATCCTATTTCATCCTGCTGGCCTGGCAGGACGGCAAACTCCTGACCGTCCGGGATTTCCGCCACGCCCGCTATGTGGCGGACGGCGCGCAACTGCTCGTTCTTTGAAACGATTTCGGGCGGAAAGGCCTTCCCTACTGCCTACTGCCTACTGCCTACTGCCTACTGCAGTGACTTCAGCAGATTGTCGATCGTGAACGGATTGGATTTCGGCTTGGCCGGCGGCGGATTGCCGTTGGCCTCCGGCAGTGGCGCACGCTCCACCTTGGGAGGCTGCTGCGCGGCTTTGCGTTCGGCCTCGAGCCTTGCCTTTTCCTGCGAGACCACATGCATCGCCTCTTCCACCTTCTGCCGCTCCTGCTCGGCCTGCGCCTTGGCCGCCTCGTCGGCGGCCTGCCGTTCAACAGCGGCCTTGGCGTCCGCATCCGCCTTGGCTTTGGCGTCGGCATCCGCCTTGGCCTTCGCCTCGGCGTCGGCCCGAGCTTTGGCGTCGGCCTCGGCTTTGGCCTGAGCCTCAGCTTCGGCCTTCAGCCGCGCTGCTTCCTCCTGCTTGCGCAATTCCTCGGCCGCCTTGTCACGCTCGTCCTGCAGCGCCGCGTAGTAGCGTACCTCGCGCCGCAGCCGCTGCTTTTCGAGCAGTTCGGCCTGCATTGCCTCGACCCGCTGCTGCTCCCTTTCCAGCGCGCGCTGAGTCAGGAACTGCGCCAGCGGCTCGCTGTCGAACTCTCGTTTCACCGCGCCGAAGGGCCCCTCGGCGGTGAAATTCACCGTCGGCTCGGAGCCGACCAGGGCGTCATCGCCCGGCCGATAGGCGATCGTCCCCTTGGCGGAAACCATGCTGGTATTGAGATCGGCCGTGATGTCGGCGGACAAGGTCGCCGCCGGATTTTCGAGGTTGACCGGCGGTGCCCTGAGCATACCGCCGGCAACCGTGAAGGCGATATCGGTATCCTTGGCGGCAAAACTGCCATCAGCGGCAATTTCAGGCGCAAAGCCGGCGGTCTTGGCCGCATCGATGTCGCGCCCGATCGCATCCGCCTTGGCGAGGAATGCACTGAACGCATCGGGATTGACGCCGGCGACCTGCAAGCCCCTCAACGCCGCCGTACCGGAGCCTGACAAGGCGGCCACCATTCCTTCGACCGATTTGCCGCTGCTTGACAGCGCCGCCGAGAAATCGCCATTGCCGCTGATGCCGGCATCCGGCAGCATGGTCGCCAAATCGGCGCCAGCCAGTTTCATCTGGCCGGTGAAAAGTCCGGTGCCGTCATTGTTCTTCAGCTCGAACAGGCCGGTCAGCGCCCCGCCCAGCAATTTCGCCTTGAGATCCGAAACGCGGATGCCTTCCTGGTCGAGCTTGAGCGAAAAGGCGGCATCATAGGCGGTCGCGAACCGGCCGGCGGCAAGCGCTGCCGTCGTCAGGTCGAGATCGGCGGTGAACGGCAGATTGGATTTCTGGCTGAACGGTGTGGCCGGCCACGCCCCACTCTTATCGGTTCCTTCCTTGTCGGCAAGAAAGGCGGAATCGCCGAACAGCGTCACCGCCATCGGATCGAGGTCGAGTTCGTCGAGCACCAGCGCGCCGGCCAGATGCGGCATACCGTCCTTAACGTCGACATTGACGTCGCCGGACACCGCCGCTTCGTTGATGGCGCCGCTGAGTTCGTCCAGCACCAGCAGACCGTTGCCATAGTCGCCCTGCGCCGAGAGCGACGTCGACATGCCGGCACCCATGCCTGGCAGGCCGATGCCTGATGTCATCAGCCATGGTTCGATGTCGGCGGCATCGAGGCTAAGCTTGCCCTTGGCGGCGAGGCCTTGCGGGGTATCGGCGATCGTTCCCTCAAAACCGGCCTTGAAGTCATCGCCGGCAAGGCTGAAACTCGTCGCCAGGCCGCCGCCAAGCGTGCCCTTGGCCTGGATGTCCGTGCTTGCCTCGCCCAGCATGCCAAGCGGCAGCGCCGGCAGTCCGTAGAGCGCCAGCAGCGCGGTGGCGTCAGGATTTTTAGCGTTGAAGGTCAGCGCCACCGGAGCTTCGAGAAGCTTGTCCACCGCCCCCTTCCCCGACAGCGACGCGGAAAAAGCCGAGCCGCCGGCCTTGCCTTGCCCGCTCACCGCCAGGCCCGAGGTGCCGTCGCCATTGTCCGCCGCACTCGCCACCAGGTCGACGCGCGCATCCTGGAACAGCTCCGGATAGGCGGCGGCACGGCTTGCCAGTCCTTTGAGCACGGCGCTGTCGGGATAATGCTGGGCGGCGACATCCATCAGTGGCTTCAGGTCGACGGCAACCACCGAGGCGTCGAGCTTGCCGGTCGGGCGTGCCGGGAAATCCTTGATCCTGCCGGTGGCGCTGATCGAGGCGCCGGCCAGCCCGCCCACCGACAGCCGGTCGATTTCGAGCAGCCCGTCGCGCAGCCTCAGTGCGGTATCGACCGTGTCGGCGGTCAGCCCGCCGGCGCTGACCGGACCGGCCTTGATCTGGAAATCGAGGTCGCGGTCGGCAAAGCGATTGGCACCCTTGTCGCTGACGAAGATCGAGGCAAAGGCCGCCAGCCCGTCGACATCGAGTTCGCCGCCTTCGAGTCGCATCAGCACCGACGGCTTGGCATCGTCAGGCTGGCTAGCATCGATGCGGCCGGAAAACTTCGCCTTGCCCAGGATCAGTTCGAGATCACTGAAGGCCTGCCGCTTTTCCGAGAGGTCGACCTTGGCCTTGAAGCCGGCGGCGGGCAAACGGCGGATCGCCTCGTCGACGTCCTTCGACAGCCACGCTGCAAAACCCGAAGGTTGCGCCACGGCGAGCAGCAACGAGCCGTTGAAGCCGAAATGGCCCTCCACGTTGAGCAAGAGCATGCCATCGGCTTCCAGCGTGGTGCGACCGGGCAAGGTCGCGGCAAGCGATTTCACCGACCAGCCGCCATCGACCGGCTCGGCGGACAGATGAACGTCGCGCACCGTGGTGTCGCCGGCCACCACCGCTGGCAGCTTGACCTCGACGGTACCGGGAATGGTCGGCTTCGGCATATCGAGCAATGCCTGCTCCAGCCCCGCAATGCGCTGATCCAATGTCAGCCCGGCACCAGCCTGCGCACCCACCGCCTCGTCGAGCTGCACCTGAGCGCCACTGGCTTCGATGGCAAACCTGGGCTCTAGCCCGAGATCGACCGAGGCCTTGCCGTCGGCGGTGTAGGGGTTGTCGAGCGGCCCGGTCTCGAATCGAAATTCGTCGACGCCCAACTTCTGGTGGTCGAGCGAAAACTTGCCGTTCAGCCGAAAGCCCGGATCGGGCTTGCCGGCGCTGACCTTCGTCTCGCCATCGGTGCCGCGCAGCTCGGCGCTGTTCTTGTCGGCGCCATTCTTGTCCGGATTTGAGATCTTGAACTGGCCGGAATAGACGGCAGCCCCATTGACGATACCGGCATTGCCGTCGGTCTCGATGACCAGCGGATAGGCGTCCGGATCGGCCTTCAGCCGAAGCCGCATCTGCCCTGTGCCTTCGGCCTTGCCGGTGGACGCCGCGACCGTGGTGCGAAGACCATCCAGCCGCAGCGTGCCGTCCATGCGCCACGGGCCAGCCAGCGACTTGGCCGAGATGGTCGAATTTATCTCGGACATCAGATGGCTGCGGCCGCCGGCGGCATGGCGCAGTTCGACCTGACCTTCGGTCACTGTCAGCTTTTCGATCGAGATCTGGTTGAGGTCGAAGGGCGAGGACGGCCGCATCGCCCAGTCGACCGTGCCGTCATTGGCAATATCGATGGTCGCTTTCGGCCGCACCAGCCGCATGTCGAAGATCAGCACTTCACCGCGCAGGAAGGGCGCCAGTTCCGCATCCATCGAAAACGTCTCGACGGTCATGGCCGGCTGGCCGTTGGGGCCACCGGCGACGGCGACATTCGCGAAGGTCACCGACGGGAACGGCAACAGCCTAGCCGTGGCGTCGCCCCGCACGGTCACCTTGCGGCCGAGAATGGCGCTCGCCTCGCGTTCGAAATCGGCGCGGTAGCTGGTCCAGTCGACAAAATACGGCACCACCAGCGCCGCACACAGCACCAGCACAAAAAGGCCACCGAAGATCACGAACAGGCGAGCGAGCATCAGCTCCGAACGGGTTGATTGAAATTCTGCCGCACTCTACCCGCATCCGCGTGTCGATAAAGAGGCAAATCATCCAGTGTTGCCTGATGTCCGGTGATCTGAAACAAATCCCGGCAAAGCGGAGATTCGAATGTCTGGGAAGAACTGGGACCGGGTGCCGATCGATGCGCAGAGCGTCGACGCTCCGCTGTCGCTTTCGGCGGTCTTTCTTGTCGTCACTGTCGTCAGCGAACAGAGCGCGCTCGCCAAGGTCGCCTCGGTGCTCGGCGAACTTGATGACCTGGTGAAGACCGTCGGGTTCCGCGACCTCTCCGGGCGACTGTCGTGCATAGCGGGCATCGGCCGCGATCTCTGGGACCGTTTCTCTCCCGATCGGCGCCCGCTCGAATTGAAACCGTTCGCGCCGATCAAGGGAGCCGTTCATTCGGCGCCATCGACAGCGGGCGATCTTCTCTTCCATATCCGGTCCGAACGCCCCGACATGTGCTTCGAGTTCGAACGCATTCTGCTCGACAGTCTCGGTGACGGCGTGACCGTCGTCGATGAAGTCTCGGGCTTTCGCTATTTCGATGCACGCGACCTGCTCGGCTTTGTCGACGGAACCGCCAACCCGACCGGCCTCGATCTGCCGGCCTCGGCACTCGTCGGCGATGAAGACGCCGAATTCGCCGGGGGCAGCTATGTCGTCGTGCAGAAATATCTGCACGATCTCCAGGCGTGGGCACGGACCCCGACACCCCTCCAGGAAGAGATCATCGGCCGCACCAAGATCGACAACATCGAAATCGACGATGACGCCGCGCCGCGCAAGTCGCACAAATCGCTCGCCACCATCGAGGATGCCGATGGCAACGAATACGACATCCTGCGCGACAACATGCCCTTCGGCCGGCCGGGGCAGCAAGAGTTCGGCACCTATTTTATCGGCTATTCCAGATATCTCTGGGTGATCGAGAAGATGCTTCAGCGCATGTACATCGGTGAGCCGCCGGGCGCTTACGACCGCCTGCTTGATTTCTCGACGCCGCACACCGGCACGACATTCTTCGCGCCAACTCGCCCCATGCTGCAGACACTTGTTCAGGGCGCGCAGGAGAAGCCTGCGGCCGCACGCTAACGCTCCGGGATTTACTTCCGCTTTGGGCGCATGCGAACATAGTCGACACCCGCTGCTGGCCCTACCGCGATGACCAGAGCGGCGTCGTGCGAGGCCAAATGGCTTCGCTGGCCATTGGGACTAGCTTCTTTGGAACGTGTCCGCGCTGGTCGACATCGAACGCCACCAATTCAGTTTTTCGATTTTCGCAGGTTGGCCCTCGCCGCTGGCCTTAATCGCCGCATCCGAGACGACAAACCACAAAGTCTCCATTTTTCCCTCCCGAAGGAGGCCGGTATAAGAGACGATTGCATCGCCGACTGGCGTTTTCCCGCCGCCGGCAAAGCTAATGCAGTCACCGCGGTGCACGCCCAAAATCGGAATTTCCTGGCCATGGAACCCGCTATCCGTCAGCGCGGTTCGAAACGATCCCGATATGCGATTGTCCGCATCATCGGTGATTTCGACAATGGACCCGTATTGATTCTTCCAGACGCCTTTCCAGTTCATGGGCGACCGCTCCGCTTTGACGATGTTCCGTTGGTTGCCGCAACGTGAAAGCTATGAATCGGTTCCGAAGGTGGCGGACCGTTTCGGACCTCGCAGTGCGGCCGATCTCGGTTCCATCGTTGCCCGGTCGTAATGAGCCGTATGTGAACCTTGCGTCGGAGGACTCGCCTAGTTTCCCGGCAATATCTTGCCCGGATTCATGATGTTCAAGGGATCGAGCGCCTGCTTGATGGTGCGCATGATGTCGACGCCGTGGCCGAGCTCGTGGCGCAGGAAGCCGATCTTGCCCTGGCCGATGCCGTGCTCGCCGGTGCAGGTGCCATCCATGGCGATCGCCCGCATGTTGAGCCGCGCGACGAATTTTTCCGACAGCGCGATCTCCTTCGGATCGTTCACGTCCATCAGCACCAGCACGTGAAAATTGCCGTCACCGGCATGGCCGACGATCGGTGCGATCAAGCCCATCTCGGCGATGTCGGCTTCGGTTTCCATGACGCATTCGGCAAAGCGCGAGATCGGCACGCAGACGTCGGTCGACAGGCCCTTGGCGCCCGGCCGCAGCGTCAGCGACGACCAGTAGGCGTCGTGCCTTGCCTTCCACAGTTTCGTCCGTTCCTCGGCGACACTGGTCCACAGGAACGGCCCGCCGCCATTCTCCTCGGCGATCATGCCGAAAGTCTCGGCCTGCTCGGCAACCCCGGCATCGCTGCCGTGAAACTCGACGAACAGGCACGGGCTCTCGGGATAGTCGAGCTTCGAATAATTCTTCATCGCCTGCATCTGCAGCGCATTGACCAGTTCGATGCGCGCCACCGGAATGCCCATCTGGATCGTCGCGATGACCGCGTTGCAGGCCGCCTCGACGCTCGGAAACGGGCAGACTCCGCCGGAGATCGCTTGCGGAATGCCTTGTAGCCTGAGCGTCAGCGAGGTGATGATGCCGAGCGTGCCTTCCGAGCCGATCAGCAGTCGCGTCAAATCATACCCGGCCGAACTCTTTTTCGCGCGCTTGCCGGTCGTCACCGTTTCGCCGTCGGCCATGACTGCCGTCAGCGACAGCACGTTCTCGCGCATCGTGCCGTAACGCACCGCGTTGGTGCCGGACGCCCGCGTCGCCGCCATGCCGCCGAGTGAGGCATTGGCGCCCGGATCGATCGGAAAGAACAGGCCGGTGTCGCGCAGATGCCGGTTCAGATCCTCGCGGGTGACGCCGGGTTCGACCGTGCAATCGAGATCCTGCGGATTGACCGCCAGGATGCGGTTCATACGCGACGTGTCGACCGATATGCCGCCGCCCGGTGCGTTGGTGTGACCTTCCAGCGACGAGCCGACGCCGAAGGCGATGACCGGCACGCGGTGCGCGGCGCAGGCGCGCACGATCTCCTGCACCTCGGCGGTCGTCTCGGGAAAGGCCACGCCGTCCGGCGCCTGCGTCGGAATATAGGTGGTGGTGTGCGCGTGCTGGGAGCGGATGGCCTCGCCGGTCTGAAAACGTTCGCCCAGCCGCTGCTTGAGGATGCCGAGCACCGCAGCGATGCCTTCCTCGTTGCGTTCGACCGGATTGAGGTCGCTCAGAGCCATGAATTCCTCCGCGAATGGACCAGCGTCCACCCTTGTTGTGCGATTATGGATGCGTAGTCTTACCCGCCATGCTCTGTCCAGCGCCAGCATAAGGAAGTTTCGATGCCCATTTCCGCCCCCTTCGTCTCCCGACCGATGGACATCGAGAAGGATTGGATCGATTACAACGGCCATCTCAACATGGCCTATTACAACGTGCTGTTCGACCGCTGCTCGGACGACGCCTTCGACATAATGGGCATGGGGGCGAACTATGCCAGGGACCGCCGCCTCACGATCTATACGGCCGAAGTCCATGTTTGCTACGTGCAGGAGTTGCATCTCGAGCACAAGGTCACGGTCTCCTTCCAACTCATAGACCATGATGACAAGCGGCTGCGGGTTTACCAGGAAATCCGCCATGTCGACGGCTGGCTCGCCGCCACCTCCGAATCGCTTTCGCTGCATGTCGACATGTCCGGACCGAAGGTAGCGCCCTTCCCCGCCGATGTGCTTGCCAAGGTCGAAACCATGCGCGCCGCCCACTCGGCACTGCCGATGCCAGAGCGCGCCGGCCGCTCGATCGGCATCAAACGCAAATAGGGGCGAAGCCGACACCCATCCCGTTCCGGGCTTCAAAGCACACCGACAATCTAAAATCGCGGAACCTTCAAATCGGCTGGCAGCGGTGCTTGAAGCGGCCCCGCGCCCGCGTTAACCTTACCGAGGTTTTAACGGGAACAAAGCCAATTGAGCCGTTGAACGACTCAGCGGAGCGGTTGAAAACGGTCCGCACAGGGTTGCGATGCGGGCGGCGCGGCGAAGCCGGTTCGAGGGAAGTGCATGAAAACCGACATCAAGGTCGAGGTGGACAGGCTGGCCGCCGATCCGCGCATCACCGACTATGATTTCTGGCGCTCGCTCAAGAACGTCGACAACGAGATATTCCACATTGCCAACAACAACGAACCGATCCCGTTCGACATGATCCGCTGGCGCACCATTCTGAAGCGCGCCCGCCTGAAGCGCGGCCACGCTTAAACCTTCGAGCCGACCAATCCCTGCCTGCTTAAACCGTACGCTTCACCGCTGCCAGTGGTGAGCGCGCCACCACCGGCGACGACTGGATGATCGCCGTATTGGTCATCGCGTAAGGGATGATGCGATCGATCACCCGTTCGAGTTCGGCCACCGAGCCGACATGCGCCAGCGCGATGAAACAATCTTCGCCGGTCACCCGGTCGCATTGTGCGATCTCAGGCAGATCGCGGATGATCTCGGCCACGACGGCCAGTTGCCCCGGTACCGGACGGATGCGCAGCCACGCCGACACCGGCAGGCCGAGTGCCGCGGGATTGATCCTGACCGAATAGGCATCGATGACCCCGCTCTCCTGCAACCGCTTGATGCGCTCGGCCACGCTCGGCGCCGACAAGCCGACCGAACGCGCAAGCTCCGCCGTGCTGATGCGCGCGTCCTTTTCCAGCAAGCGCAGGATTTTCATATCCGCGGCATCGAGGTCGGCGCTTTCAATCCGAAGGCGTTTCATGGAAAGATCCTTGCTTCCGTGAGGATACCGGCTGGAAAAGCCAATCATCACCCATATGAACAGGCAAAACCGCCTGCGATACTGATCCGATGGATGATCAAACGCAAGCTCCTGCGGCAGACCCCGCTGTTGCCGGCCTTCCCTTCCGCAGGCTGGCGACAACACTGCCGCCGCATGTCTGGTTCGGCGTCAGCGCCGTCTTCCATTATCTCGGGCCGGCATTTGCCGTGCTGCTTTTCCCGCATGTCGGCGTGCTCGGCATGGCCTGGCTGCGCATCGCTACCGCCGCCCCGATCTTCGCACCAATGACCCGTCCATGGCGAACGCTCGTCCGCGCCGATCGCTCGACCCGGCTGCGGTTGCTGGCCTTCGGCGCCTGCCTGGCGGTGATGAACTGTTCGTTCTACCTGGCGCTCGACCGCTTGCCGATCTCGCTGGTGGCGGCGATCGAATTCGTCGGCACCATCGGTGTCGCGGTGATCGGCCTCAAGACCCCGCGCAATCTCGCCGCCCTTGCCGTTGCCGTCGCCGGCACCTTGCTGCTCATCGACGTCAAATGGTCGAGTGATCCCCTTGGGCTGTTCTGGGCCTTCCTCAACGGTACTCTGTTTGTCGGCTACATCGTGCTCGGGCACCGCATCGCCGCTTCCGGCGCGGGCGGCGGCATCGCCAGTCTTGGTGCCGCCATGGCGATCGCTTTCATCATCGTGCTGCCGATCGGCTTCAGAGATGCACTGCCGGCCTTTTTCTCACGGCCGCTGCTGCTCGCCGCCGTCGGCGTCGGCATCTGCTCCTCCGTCATTCCCTACATCTGCGACCAACTCGCCATGTCGCGGCTGCCGCGCGCCAGCTTCGCGCTGATGCTGTCGCTACTGCCGGTCACCGCGACGCTGATCGGCGTCATTGTGCTGCGCCAGATTCCAAGCCCCACCGATTGCCTCGGCATTGCGCTGGTGGTCGCCGGCGTCGCCTTCCACAAACCAGCCCGCTGAAAGCTACGCCAGCTTCTCCTTCAGGAAGGCGATCGTGCGTCCCCAGGCGAGATCGGCCGCTTTCTTGTCGTAGCGGGCGGCCGAGGTGTCGTTGTTGAAGGCATGGTTGGCGCCTTCATAGACATAGACCGTGTATTCGACATGCGCGGCGTCGAGCGCCTTCTTGAAGGCATCGATGCCGGCATTGATGCGCTCGTCCAGTCCGCCATAGTGCAGCAGCAAGGCCGCCTTGATGTCAGACACATCGGCGGCGTTCGGCTGCATGCCGTAATAGGCGACGGCGGCATTGAGATCGGGCGCGTTGACGGCAAGCATGTTGACCGTGCCGCCGCCCCAGCAGAAGCCGACGGCACCGACCTTGCCGTTGCCGTCCTTGTCGCCCTTGAGGAAAGCGACAGTCGCTACACCATCGGCAATGGTCTGCGCCGAATCGAGCTTGGTGAACATGTCGCGCGCCTTGTCCTCATCGGCCGGAGTGCCGCCGAGCGGCGACAGAAAATCCGGCGCCAGCGCCACGAACCCTTCCAGCGCCACGCGTCGCGCCACGTCGCGGATATGCGGGTTGAGTCCCCTGTTTTCATGCACGACGATGACCGTGCCGAGCTTGCCCGCCTGATCCGCCGGCTTGACCAGATAGCCCTTCATCTCGCCAGCGCTGCCGGGATAGCTGATGTCCTCACCCTTCACCCGCGGATCGTTGTCGGCGACGATTGCCGCCTGGGCGGAATTCGCCCCCAGAAGCGGCGCGATCGCCGCCGCCGCCGCGCCCGATCCGGCAAGCCTGGTCAGTTGCTCCATGAAGCGGCGGCGATCGAGCGTCAGATGCGTGTATTCGTCATAGGCATCGATCATCGCCTGAGTGATGGCGGGCTTGGTGTTGGCTTCGGCTTTCGTCATGGATGCGCTCCTCGGCTTCGGAAAGTCTCGTTGCGGCGCAAGATAGGGCCGAGACCTGCATGGTCCAGTCACGGTTGGGTGACGGTGCTCACCCGAAAGCCTTGATGCGGCAGAACCCGCTGCAATCACATTTTGGTCATTTTCGACAATCTTGATGCTGCTGCCACAATGTTAGGGAAGCTGCCGGCGGCGGTCTCGTCCCTGCCCTGCATCTGCACTCATTCCGACCAAGAAGGAACAACACCCATGACCTTCTCCACCCCGATCCTCGCCACCGTTTTCGTGCTCGCCGCTGCCTCCCTGCTGGCACTGCGCTCGGCCGCTTCCACCAGGCGATCGATGATCAGGGTCCGCGGTAATCAGCGCCAGCCTGCATCCAAGAAAACCCAAGGTTGAGGTCAGACCATGAACGTCCAGGATATCGTCAACACCGTCTCGCAGAAAGCGGGCCTCGACCAGGCGACGACGGAGAAAGTCGTCGGCACCATTTTCTCGGTGCTCGAACACGAGGCGGAAGGCACCAGCGCCTCGGCGTTTTTCGCCAAGATCGCCGGCGCTGATGATCTCGCCCACCAATATGACGTCATGGCCGCCGCTCCGGCCGGGGGCGGCTTCCTGTCATCGCTGCAGGGCGCAATTGGCGGCGTTTTGGGTGAAAAAGCCGGCGCGCTGGTCAACGGCCTCGCCGCGCTCAAGGCATCCGGCCTCGATTTGGCGCAGATCCAGAAGGCCGGCGAAATGCTGGTCCAGCAGGCCGAAGCAGCCGCCGGCCCTGATCTCACCAACCAGGTGCTCGGCTCGGTGCCCAGCCTGAAGAGCCATCTCGGGCTTGGCTGATCGTTTCGCTACTGACGCCGCGTAGCGCTGCCCCTCATTGCCCTGCCGGGCATTTCTCCCCGTATAGCGACGGGGAGAAAGACGCTTTCATCGATGGTTTCGTCAATCGCCAGCGCTGCAGGAATTGCCCCTTCTCCCCGTCGCTATACGGGGAGAAGGTGGCGGCAGCCGGATGAGGGGCGGCGCGATGTTCCGAAAGATCGCCCGTGCAAAAGCTGACCTCTCAGAAACAATCCCCTACTTCGGCAGCGCGTAGGCCATCACATAATCCCCCGGCTTGGTGCCGACCGAACCGTGGCCGCCGGCGACGATGACCACGAACTGGCGACCGTCGGCGACCGTGTAAGTCATAGGCGTCGATTGCCCGCCGGCCGGCAGCCGCGCCTGCCACAGTTGCTTGCCCGATGTCAGGTCATAGGCGCGCAGATAGTCGTCGACCGCGGCCCCCAGGAAGGCGACGCCGCCGGCGGTGATCATCGGCCCGCCGATGCCGGGCACGCCGACCTTCAGCGGCAGCGGCAGCGGCGTCATGTCGTAGACGGTGCCGTTGCGGTGCTTGTAGGCGATGGTGCCGGTCCTGAGATCGGCGCCCGCGACATAGCCCCAGGGCGGCGCCTGGCAAGGAATGCCGAGCGGCGACAGGAATGGTCCCATCACCACCGCATAGGGCGCGCCCTCGTTGCGGTTCAGTCCCTGCTCGCTGCCGCGCCCCTCGTCCGGCGGCGGTACCTGATCGCGCGGAATGAGCTGCGACTTGAACGCCAGATAGGTCGGCATGCCGAACAGCACCTGCCGGACCGGATCGACGGCGACGCCACCCCAGTTGAAGGTGCCGAAATTGCCGGGATAGATCAGCGAGCCCTGGACGGAAGGCGGTGTGTAGCGGCCCTCATAGCGCAGGCCCTGGAATTCGATCCGGCAAGCCAACTGGTCGAACATGGTGAGACCCCACATGTCGGCGCCGGTGAGCGGCTTCGGCATGAAGGTAAGATCCGAGACCGGCTGCGTCGGCGATGTGTGGTCGCCCTCGATGGCGCCGCCGGGCGCCGGCACTTCGTTGACCGCGATGACCGGCTCGCCGGTTCGGCGGTCGAGCACATAGAGGTCGCCCTGCTTGGTCGGCCCGACCAGTGCCGGCACCACCGTGCCGTCGGCCTTGGTGATGTCGATCAGGCTCGGCTGCGCCGGCACGTCCATGTCCCAGAGATCGTGGTGCACGGTCTGCCGCACCCAGCGCAACTGCCCGGTGTTGAGATCGAGCGCGGTGATCGACGACGAGAACTTCTCGACATTGGCGCTGCGCCCGGCGCCGAGTTGATCCGGCGTCTGGTTGCCAAGCGGCACATAGAGCAGGCCGAGCTTCTCGTCGGCGCTCGGCGTCGACCACATGTTGGGCGAGTTGGCGGTGTAAGTCTGGCCGGCCGCCAGCGGCGTCGTCTGGTCCGGATTGCCGGAATCCCAGTTCCATAGCAGCTTGCCGGTGGCAGCGTCGTAGGCGCGGATGACGCCGGACGGCTCCTGGGTCGAATAATTGTCGTTGACCGCGCCGCCGACGATGATCTTGCCACCTGATATCAGCGGCGCCGAGGTCGAGTAATAATAGCCCGACTTCGGATAGGGCATGTTGGTCAGAAGGTTCAGCGTGCCGCCCTCGGCGAAGCTGGGGCAGACCTGGCCGTTGGCGGCGTCGAGCGCGATCAGCCGCGCGTCCGAGGTCGGCAGGTAGACGCGGGCAGCGCATGGCTGGCCGGCGGCGATGGCCGCATCGGCATAATAGGACACGCCGCGGCAAGTCTGGTGCTGGCGGTCCTTGTCGAGCTTGACCTTGGGATCGTAGCGCCATTTCTCCTTGCCGCTCGCGGCGTCGATGGCGATGGCGAAATTGTGCGGCGTGCAGATGTAGAGCGTGTCGCCGATCTTCAGCGGCGTCACCTGATAGGTGGTCTCGCCGATGTCGTCCGGACCCTTCACGTCACCAGTCTGGTAGGTCCACGCCGGTTGCAGCTTGGCGACATTGTCCGGTGTGATCTGGTCGAGCGGCGAATAGCGCTGGCCGAACTGCGTGCGGCCGTAATAGTGCCATTCGCCGGCCGGCACATTGTTACCGAGGTTGGCGTTGGGGATCACCTTGTCGGTGTCGAGTTCTCCAGCGATGTCCTTCGGATCTGCTGTCATCGAATAACCGGCGACGGCAAGCGATGCCAGCACGGCAAGGATGAGCGGCGCGCGCGCGTCAGGCCCGGCAAGACCACGCCTCGCCGACGGCGTCAGCAGCCATAGCGCCACCAGCACGATGATGCCGCCGCGGGGCCCAAGTTCCCACCAGTCGAAGCCGGTCTCCCAGACGGCCCAGGCCAGCGTGCCGAGCACGATCGCCGCGTAGAGCCACAGCGCGGTGGATCTGCGTCGGTAGAGCAGCCAGGCGGCGATCAGGAAGGCGAGGCCGGCGACGATATAGTACCAGCTGCCGCCCAGCGAAGCCAAGCGGATACCGCCGCCGCCGAGCGCCAGGCCTATGAGCAAGAGGACGAGGGAGGTGGTGGTGACAGCCAAGATGATACTCCTTCGACTGTTGCGCTTTGCGACGCCAAGGACAGCCCGACGCAATCGTTCCTGCCCAGGACACAACTTTCTCCTGACCGCCGCGCCTGTCAAGTTGGCCACACGCCATGGTGGCAATCCATCTTGCTTGTATCAGGGTTTCCAGCAGTCTCGGCGCCATGACGACCGACGAGGCGCGCTCGTTCGGTTTTCGTCACTCTCGGTTACTGCAAGGCCTGAACGGCGATATCAGGCACTTTGCCGGAACAAAACGTAGACACTTCTGGTCTTTCGCCCCCGAATCACTACATTCGGGGCGATGTCCGGCTTTTCCGAAGACATGCCCTTTTTCGATGAACCCAATGCGCGGCCCTCGGCCCCGTCGGGT
Organism: Mesorhizobium sp. M1338; assembly: GCF_040318045.1. Lineage (NCBI taxonomy): Bacteria > Pseudomonadati > Pseudomonadota > Alphaproteobacteria > Hyphomicrobiales > Phyllobacteriaceae > Mesorhizobium > Mesorhizobium sp. M1338. Next base: position 51,574 of record NZ_JAMYLL010000005.1, read on the forward strand.
ATTGCCGCGCGCGCCATGGCTGCCCGTGGCGGCCACAACAATGCACCCGACTATCTGAAGGGGCTGAACCCCGAGCAGCGGCTGGCGGTGGAAACCACCGAAGGTCCGGTTCTTGTGCTGGCCGGCGCCGGCACCGGCAAGACCCGCGTGCTCACCACCCGCATCGCCCACATCCTCGCCACCGGCAAGGCCTTCCCGTCGCAGATCCTGGCCGTCACCTTCACCAACAAGGCCGCCCGCGAGATGAAGATCCGCATCGGCGTCCTGATCGGCGAAGGCAATGTCGAGGGCATGCCGTGGCTCGGCACCTTCCACTCGATCGGCGTCAAGCTGCTGCGCCGCCATGCCGAACTTGCCGGATTGAGATCCGACTTCACCATCCTCGACACCGACGACGTCGTGCGGCTGATCAAGCAGCTGATCCAGGCCGAGGGACTCGACGACAAGCGCTGGCCGGCCAAGCAGTTCGCCCAGATGATCGACGGCTGGAAGAACAAGGGGCAAGGTCCGGCCGACATCGCCGAGGGCGACGCGCGCGCGTTCGCCAACGGCAAGGGCCGTGAACTCTACAAGGCCTATCAGGAGCGGCTGAAGACCCTGAACGCCTGCGACTTCGGCGATCTTCTCTGCCACCCGATCCGCATCTTCCGCGCTAATCCGGATGTGCTGAAGGAATACCACAAGCGCTTCAAATACATCCTCGTCGACGAATATCAGGACACCAACACCGCCCAGTATATGTGGCTGCGGTTGCTGGCGCAGCGGCCTGATGCCGGGCGCGCGTCGACATCGACGGATGTGCGATCGGCCGAAGGCCGCAAGCCCGACCGGGCGTCGGCCGGCCAGGCCGCCCCCGCGGAGGCCAGCGAGCGAAGCTCGCGTACGGCCGTGAGCGACAACAAAGTAAACATCTGCTGCGTCGGCGACGACGATCAATCCATCTATGGCTGGCGCGGCGCCGAGGTCGACAACATCCTGCGCTTCGACAAGGATTTCCCCGGCGCCACCATCATCCGCCTGGAGCGCAACTACCGCTCGACCGCGCACATCCTTGGCGCCGCCTCCCACCTCATCGCCCACAATGAGGGCCGTTTCGGCAAGACGCTGTTCACCGACCGGAACGAGCCGGATGACGGCAAGGTGCATGTCCATGCCGCCTGGGATTCCGAGGAGGAAGCCCGCGCCGTCGGCGAGACCATCGAGACCTACCAGCGGCAAAAGCACAATCTCAACGACATGGCGATCCTGGTCCGCGCCTCCTTCCAGATGCGGGCCTTCGAGGACCGCTTCATCACGCTCGGCCTCAACTACCGCGTCATCGGCGGCCCGCGCTTCTATGAACGTCTGGAAATCCGCGACGCCATGGCCTTCTTCCGCGTCGTCGCGCAAGGCGCCGACGACCTTGCCTTCGAACGCATCGTCAATGTGCCCAAGCGCGGCCTTGGTGAAGCCACCATCCGCCAGATCCACGACACGGCGCGCGCGCTGCGCATCCCGATGCTGGAAGCCGCCGCCAAGCTCGCCGAAAGCGACGAACTGAAGCCGAAACCGCGCGCAGCCCTTCGCGAAGTGGCTGCCAATTTCGAGCGCTGGCAAAAGGCGCTGGAAACAACGCCGCACACCGAACTCGCCGAGACCATTCTCGAAGAGAGCGGCTACACCGACATGTGGAAGAACGACCGCTCGGTCGAAGCGCCAGGCCGGCTGGAGAACCTTAAGGAGCTGATCCGCTCGATGGAGGAGTACGAATCGCTGCGCTCCTTCCTCGAGCACGTAGCACTCGTCATGGATGCCGAGCAGAATGCCGGGCTCGACGCCGTCAGCATCATGACGCTGCATTCGGCCAAGGGCCTCGAATTCGAGACCGTGTTCCTGCCCGGTTGGGAGGAAGGCTTGTTTCCGCACCAGCGCGCGCTCGACGAAGGCGGCCGTTCCGGATTGGAGGAAGAGCGCCGCCTGGCCTATGTCGGCCTGACGCGGGCCAAGAAGAACCTGCATATCTGGTTTGTCTCCAACCGCCAGATCCACGGCCTGTGGCAGTCGACGATCCCGTCGCGTTTCCTCGAAGAATTGCCGAACGCCCATGTCGAGGTCGCCGAAAGCGGCAACTCCTATGGCGGCTACGGCAATTCATACGGCGGCGGTTCTTTTGCCTCCGGTCGCGGCGGTCAGGGCGCGGGAAGACAGAACCCCTATGGCGCTTCGCGCTTCGACAATGTCGGCGCCGACACCGAAAAATCCGGCGCCTTCTCCAACACCTATGCGACGCCAGGCTGGCAGCGCGCGCAGGCCAACCGCACCGAGGCCACCGACCGCAACTGGGGCTCGCGCTCCGGCCATCAGGTCGAGCGCATCGGCTATGGCGAGACGGACAGCGGCTACGGCGCCGGCCGCACCTCGGTCAAGGGCCGCACCATCGACGGCGAGCTGGTCGCCAAATCCGTCGCCGACAAGCCGTCCGCCTTCAACGTCGGCGACCGCGTCTTCCACCAGAAATTCGGCAACGGCAACATTTCCGCCATCGAAGGCAACAAGCTGACCATCGACTTCGACAAGGCCGGCCAGAAACGCGTGCTGGACGGGTTCGTCGCGGCGGTGTGAGCGCATTTGCAATTTGCCTGACATCCGGGAACAAATAGGGTACAATTTCTTGCATGGCCTACGACTCACGTTATATTGCAAATTTGGTGCTCGATCGTGCGGACGCAGAAGGGCTGGGGATTACAAATCTTGAGATCAACAAAATAATATATTTTCTGCATTCCACATATCTAGCTAATTTTGGAGAGCCGTTAATTGAAGCAAAGATCGAGGCTTGGGACTACGGTCCAGTAATTAGGGAGATATATTCGGAATTTAAATCTTTTGGAGCTGCCGATATTAGAACAAGAGCCACGAGGCTCGATTTAAATTCTTTGAAGAGAGTGCCCGTATACGAAACTATAAGCGGGCCTGATGCAAATTTCCTGCATCCGATAATTGACAAATACATGCGCTTGGGGGCGACAAAACTTGTGAATATGTCCCATGAAAAAGGTGGGCCGTGGGACCTAGTGTATAATGCTTCGGGGAGGAGCAATCCTGGAATGGAGATATCCGACGATCTCATCCAGCAATATTTCTTACGTCAAACCCGGCACTAATGAGGAACGCTCGTGCAGATAAGCAAACTTAGCAGGCCTCCCTACGCTCACAACTGGGTCCGATATGTTTTTCCGGATCGCGCCCGAACGACGAAAGAACTCGTTAGATTTGTGACCGGCTTTCCAACGACTACGTATTCTGCGGCGTCGCCGATTATTCGAGACCGAATTGTCTATGGACTCGATCGGCGCACCGCGTTGATTGCGGCAATGTCGAAGGGACGCGCAAATAGCCGTGGTATTGTCGGCGAGTACGTTGAGGCGTTTTATGACTACGATGAAAAAAGGGGCTACTTCGGCAAGCCGTGTTTTGACGAAATAATTGAACCATTTCGAGTTGGTAAGGGGCTTGTCGTTCCCGTGAAGCCCCTCATAACCATCATTGAGAATGGGCTTCAGGTTCCTATCTTTACAGTGGGTTGGGCAAACTTCCCGTTGACCATCTGGCAAATGCGTTTGCTCGCCACGATTTTTGAGGATGCTGTGTTTTCGCTAACCGATTTTAGGAAATCGCCTGGCGAATTTCTCTGCTTCCCAAAAGTTGGAAAAGGCGATTCAGCGAAACGCCAGCCCCTCGTGTGGAACCGCGGTGACTTTGAGCTTCTCTCAAGAAATGAATTACGCGAGTGCCTCGATGAATTTCTGTTGGCGCTAGAAGACGCGAAAATTATTTTAGAAGCAGCACATCGGAAAGAACAGGCCGAGGCTCCGGTTGTTGAAGAGAAACCATTGGGTGAAACACCACTATTCGACTGGCGCTAAATGCGGCTGAGCTACCGATACCGCGCCTGGTTCCACTTATGCCCCAGCAGCGACAGGATGATGATCAGCCCGTTGAAGAACTGCACGTAGAAGCCGCTCAGGCCCGCCGCTACGACGCCGGTCTGGATGAACGACACGGTGACGGCGCCGATAGCGCCGCCGACGACGGTGCCGATGCCGCCCCAGGTCGGGGTGCCGCCGACGAACACCGATGCCAGCACCGGCAGCAGATAGCCGTCGCCGGCTGTCGGCCACCAGGTGAAGTTGATCATCACCGAGAAGGTGCCGGCGATCGCCGCTCCGATGCCGACGAAGACGAACACCTTCACCCGCACACGCTTGACGTCGATACCCATCTGCTGGGCGCTGTCGGGGTTATCGCCGACCACCCTCACCTGCGCACCGAAGCGATGGCGGTTGTAGAGCATCGCCGACAGCACGACAAAGGCGATAGCCCAGAAGACCTGCACCGGGATGCCCATGAGCTGACCGGAGAAGATCGTGTAGGCCCAGCTGTCGGCAAGGCTGGTCAGCGCCATCGACTTGCCCTCGTTGATGATCTGGATCAGGCCCCGCAGCAGGAAATTCATGCCGAGCGTCGCGATCAGCGACGATAGCCCGCCATAGACCACCAGCGACCCGACGAGGAAACCGAGCAGCATGCCGGTGATCAGCGCTGCGACTATGCCGAGGAACGGATCATAGCCGGCCTGCACGACCAGCGCGAAGACCCATGAGGCAAAACCCATCGTCGCCGGAAACGACAGGTCGATCTCGCCGCAGGTGACGACGAAGACCAGCGGCACCACCACGAACAGCGCCACCGGCAGCGTGGTCAGCACCGAGCGGTAGAGGTACCAGGTGGTGAAGACCGTCGGGTTGGCGATGATGAACACCGCCATCATGATGATGAACACGCCGAGCGTGCCGAGCGAGGCGCGGTTGTCGAGGATGAAGCCGCGCATCCAGTGATCGGATGGGTGTTTCCATTCCTTCTGAGGGCTACCTTGCCGGGAAATGCCGGCGGACGGCTCGTGCAGATCGGGCTCCATGGTCTTGCTCATCGCGTTGCCTGCTCCGTATCGCCGGTGTCATGCAGTCCGGCCAACCCGCCCGGGTGCGCGACGTCTTCCATGAAATTGATGAGGTCTTCGGCCGACTTGACCTGGCTGCGGTCGGTCGTCAGTGCGACCTTGCCGCGATCCAGCACGACGAAGCGATCGGCGATGTCGAAGACATGGTGGATGTTGTGCCCGATGAACAGGATCGAGCGGCCGCTCGCCCGCACCTGGCGCACGAAATGGAAGACCTTGGCGGTCTCGGTCAGCGACAGCGCGGTCGTCGGTTCGTCGAGGACGATCAGCTCCGCCTGCTTGTAGATGGCGCGCGCGATCGCCACGCCCTGGCGCTCGCCGCCGGACAGCTGGCCGACGATCGAATGCGGCGTGAACACTTTCGAGGTGAAACCGATCTCGCGCATCAGCCGGCTCGCCTCCTCGATCTCCTTGTTGACCCTCAGAAAGCCCATGAAGCCGGTGAGTTCGCGGCCCATGAAGATGTTGCGCACGATGGTCTGCTGCACGGCCAGCGCCCGATCCTGAAACACCGTCTCGATGCCGGCGTCGCGCGAGCGTGCCGCGCTCCATCCGGTAACCGGCTTGCCGCGCACCAGGATCTCGCCGCTGGTCGGCTTGACCACGCCGGACAGGATCTTGATCAGCGTCGACTTGCCGGCGCCATTGTCGCCGATCAAGCCGACCACCTCGCCGCGGTCGACGCTGAGATTGACCCCGCCCAGTGCATAGACGTGGCCATAGGACTTGCTGATATCGCGCAGTTCGATGAGACGTTCGGCCATGGCGGTCCTCGCTTGATTGTCTCGTGCCGGCTTCTCGCCGGCGGTTCCGCCGGCCGGGCCTGAACCCCGGCCGACGGCTTGGGAGGTCAGCGCAGCGCCTGCTTGGCAAGCTCGGCGACGATCTCGTAATTGTCGGGCGTGACGAAACCGGCGCCGGTGTCGACATTCATCGGCGCCAGGCCGAGCACCACCTGCTGGCAGAGGCTGAGGATCGGCAGATAGCCTTGCAGGAACGGCTGCTGGTCGGCCGTCAGCTGCACCCAGCCGCCCTTGAAACCCTCGACGATCTGAGGGCTGGTGTCGAAGCCGAAGTTGAAGATCTCGCCCGCCTTGCGTCCCGCCGCCTGCATGTAGGTGGGAACATTGCCGAGCATCTGCCCGCCGGGATAACCGACCGCCTTGACGTCGGGATTGTTGAGCAGTGCCGCGGTGATCACCGGAATCGCCAGATTGGGATCGGACGCCCATTCGCCACTTGGCGGCGACGACAGCTGGATGACTTCGACGCCGGCCTCCTTGAGCGCCGCCACCGTGCCGCGCTCGCGCGCGCCACGGGCCTCGTTCTCGAACGGGCCGATCATGATCGCCTTGTCGCCGGCCTTGAGCTTGCCGAGCTTGAACGCCTCGGCACCGAGCGCGCGGCCCTGCTGCTCCTGCTGGGCGCCGACATAGCCGCCGCCGAACGCTTCCACCACCTTCGGCACCGGCACGTTCTGGTACATCATCTTGATGCCATCCTTGTGCGCCTGCTCGGCCAGCGGCATGATCGCGCCGTCGCCGGGATGGCCCATCATGGCGATGCCGTTGGGCTTGACCGCGACCGCCTCTCGCAATTGCTGCACCATCTTTTCAACGTCCCATTGGGAGAAGATGTAGTCGACCTTCGGTCCGAGATCGGCCGCCGCCTGCTTGGCGCCATTGTAAACGATGGTACCGAAAGCGTCGCCCTCGGCGCCCCCGACGAAAAAACGGATATGGACGTCCTTGCACCATTGGGCGTCGAGCGCCTGCGCGGGCAAGGTGGAAATTGTGGCGCAGAGCGCCGTGGCGGCGGCCACGACGGTCGAGCGCAGAAGTGTCGTTCTCTTCGCGATGCTCATGCACTTATCCTCCCTTTTGTCCTCGCAATCCGAGGGCTTTCAACATTCGCTTCGGCAGTGCGCCGCGGACTTCCGGCTGGCTCCCCCCGCCGGTCTGCTCTCACACCGGGTTTGGCAGGTAGCTGGCGCCTCCCCGGCATTGCTTCAGATATTCCAGGGCCCGTGCCTGGCCTGTGATTTCCAGATCGCCGCGATAGACCGGATCGTGCCAGCCCTCGATGTCGATGGCGCCCTTGTAGCCGGCCAGCCGCAATTCGCTGATCACCCGCGTCCAGTCGCTGTCGCCGAAGCCCGGCGTGCGCATCTGCACGAAAGGCAGCCGACCGAACACGCCATGCTCGCGGATCACGTCCCAGCGTACCGTCGCGTCCTTGCCGTGGACGTGGAAGATGCGCGGCGCCCATTTGCGGATCTGCGGCATCGGATCGATCAAATAGACGAGCTGGTGGCAGGGCTCCCATTCGAGACCCAGATTGTCGTCGGGCACTTCGTTGAACATCAGCTCCCAGGCGTCCGGATTGTGGGCGATGTTCCAGTCTCCTAGAGCCCAGTTGCCGTCCATGGCGCAATTCTCGAAGGCGATGCGCACGCCCTTGTCGGCGGCGCGCCTGGCCAGCGGCCCCCAGACCTCCTTGAAGCGCGGCAGGCTGTCGGTCAGCGGCTTGCCACGCAGGCGCCCAGTGAAGCCGCTGACCATCGAGGTGCCGAACAGATGCGCATTGTCGATCACCGTTTCCCAGGCCTGGAGCACGCCGCGGTCGACATCGCCGCTCTCCAGCGGGTTGCCGAACACGCCGAGCGAAGACACCGCGACATCGGCATCGCCGATCGCCTCACGGATCTGGCCGGCGAGCCGCGGCAGGTCCTTGCCGCCCAGCGTCTGCCAGAAGAAGGGCTGGATGCTCTCGAAGCCGAGCGGCAGGATCGCCTTGATGTAGGCCGCCGGGTCGTCGAGATTGGCCCGCACCATGGTGCCGATCCGGATGTCGAGAAGCGGGTTTGGCGTCATTGTGCGTCCTCTGCGATCGTCACCCGGCGGCCGGTCTCGGCGCTTTCGATCGCGCCAAAAACCATGGCCAGGCTCTTGATGTTATCAGCGCCGTGCGTCTCCGGCTCGGTGCCGGTCTCGATGGCGCGGATGAAATCCCTGATAATGCCGAGATGGCCATCGATGCGATCGGCCGGATCGAGCGGTGGCACTTCGATCGGCTGGGTCTTGTCAATCAGGCCGTCGCGGCCCGGCACCACCACTTCTGCCTTCAGCCCGTCGTGGCCGTCCCAGACCAGGCTGCCGCGCTCGGCGACGATGCGCCAGCTGCCCTCCCAGCTGGTGCGGAAGCCGTCGGCGCACCAGGAACCGGCATAGGTGAAGACCTTGCCCCCACCGAGATCGAAGACGGCGCTGGCCGACGATCCCTGCCGGTACCACGAATTGGCCGGCTCCCATTCCTGGCAATAGACGCCGGCCGGCTCGCCGGCGACCATGTAGCGGGCGGCGTCGAATGTGTGGATCGCCATGTCGAGCAGCAGCACATGCGCCATCTCTTCGCGAAAGCCGCCGAAATGCGGCGCGACGAAGAAGTCGGCGTGGATGCTGGTCGGCGCGCCGATGGCGCCGGAGTCCAGAAATCTCCGGATGCGCCTGACATTGGCGACATAGCGACGGTTCTGGACGACGGCATGGACACGCCCGGCCTGGCGGGCCGCCTCGACGATGGCCCGCGCATTCTCCGGACTGTCGGCGAGCGGTTTTTCCGTCAAGAGATGGCAATGATGGGCAAAAGCGGAAAGCGCGACTTCGCGCCGGGCGGCGGGAACCACCACATCGAAGACCGCGTCAGGCCGGGTCTGGCCGAGCACGGCGTCGAGGTCGCTGCCGATGACGGCATTGGTGAGGTCGTATTCGCGCGCCCTCGCCCGCGCCCTGTCGGCGTCGAGGTCGACAAGGCCGACAATGGCAAGCCCGTTGATCTGCCGCACGGCATCGAGCCAGGCTTTGCTCATCGCTCCGCAGCCGACCAGGACGACATTGATCATCCAGCACTCCTCCCTCTCGGTCCCTCCAGACCGATCGTCACGGCATTCACGGCAAGGCCGTAAACGGTTTTCCGTAAACGTTTACGAGAACACACCCGAAGGCGTAGAATGTCAATTGGCCGCTCGCGAAAATCGTCTTGTCGCCTTGGCCTGGGCGGCTGCCGGTGCTAGCCAAGCAAGGGGGAGAACAGTCACTTGGCATCCAGCATTCACGACCTTGCCCGTCACCTGAACATTTCGATCGGCACGGTGTCGCGCGCCCTCAACGGCCGCGCCGATGTCAATGCCGACACGCGCCAACGCGTGCTCGAGGCAGCCAGGACGCTCAACTATTCGCCGAACCAGTCCGGCCGCAGTCTCAGGCAAGGCGCCACCCATTCGATCGCCTTCATGCTGCAGCCGCATCCAGGCGACCAGCAATATGGCGAGCCGTTCTTCATTCCGTTCCTGATCGGGCTGCAGGCCAGGCTCGCCGAAAGCGGACTCGACCTGATCGTGGTCATGGGTGCGCCCGGCGACTACCAGCAGGAGCGGCTGCGCCGTGTCGTCGAGACGCGCCGCGCCGATGCGGTGCTGCTGGCCTGGACCCGGCGCGAGGACGAGCGCATCGACTATCTCACCCAGACCGGTTTTCCGTTCGCCACGCTCGGGCGCAGCCGTTCCGGGGCCAAGTCCTACCCTTCCCTCGACCTCGATTTCGAAAAAGCCGGAGCCGATGCGGTCGACCGCCTCGTCGCGCGCGGCCACCGCCGCATCGCCGCCGTCCGCCCGTCGCTCGATCTCAACTTCGTCTACCTGTTCCTGGCCGGCTACCGCAAGGCCCTGCGGCGGCACGGCATCGAGGTCGACCCCGAGTTGATTGCGTCCGGCTTCATCAACGAGGCCGGCGGCTACGAGGTGACGCCGCGGGTGATGCGCTCGAAAGACCCGCCAACCGCCATCATCTTCAACAATGACGCGATGGCGCTTGGTGGCTGCAAGGCGCTGGCCGAGATGGGCATCAGGCCGGGTCACGACATGGCGGTGACCGTCATCGTCGACACACCGCTCTGCCGCTACTTCTCGCCGGCGCTGACCGCCTTCCGCCCGGCGCTGGAGCCGATGGGACAGCGGCTCGCCGAAATGCTGCTGGCGTCAATGCCGGCCTTCGCCGGCCCGGAAGGTCCGCGGGTCATGCGCGAGGTCTGGCCGCTGGAGCTGATCGCGCGCGACAGCGATTGATCGTGGGCGAGGCCGGCAAAGACGCTCAATCCACCTTCTCCTCGCCCTTCTCGCCGGCCTTGACGATGTCACCGGTGGTGAACAGGATTTCCTTCAGTTCCGCCCGCCAGTCCTCCTTCTGGCGCAGCAGGAATTCGAGATCCATGCCGAAATGCTTGAACTCCTCGCCTTGCGCGTTCTTCATGATGGCCCGCGCTTGCGCGTCTTTTTCCACCGACATGCGCTGTTCGTACCAGCTGATCGCTTCCGCCTCCTCGATCAGCGAGGTGATCATGCGGGCAAAGGTCCGCACCTCCTGCGTCAATTCTTCGGGCGGTTCGTGATACTGGTCGAATCCCATGTCGTCCTCCCACAATGGCTGGCAAATGCGACAAGGCACCGGCCGTAACCCTGAATGTCTTGGGACGCCGCTGGTTCCGCGGCGTGGCCGCAATTCGGCAGGAGCAAGAAATCAAACGCCCGTAGCGGCGCTGTCTCACGACACCGGCGCCGCTCCACCCTCCGCCGTTCGCGTGCCGAATGCCGGTGCACCCGACTTCATGTCGACATTGGAGGAGAAGGAGCCGTAGACGACCGGCGCACCGGGCCGCACGAGCTGCGCCAGCGTCAGCCCGGCCAGCGCTTCGGCATGCTGCAGCGTCAGCGCGCCGGCAACGGTAATCGGCGCCATGGCGCCCGCCAGGCAGAACGGCGTGATCACCGAGACTTGGCCCGCATGTGCAAAATCGATGATGCCTTGCGCCATCGGAATGTCGGCGCGGCGAGTTGGTGTTGATGACGGTGTAACAATGGGCGCCTGCCAGAAACTCCTCCTGCGACAAGCCGCGCGCCAGCTGCAGCATCTCGAAGCCGTCCTCGATTTGCGGTGTGCCGCGCGCGCGAACACGAACCTGGCATGCATCATGCGCTGTCACGCAAGCATCATGTTCGCGCCGTAGACCGCGCTTCGGGAGGTGCTAGCTGCATCATCGTTGTCGCACCTCTTCAGCTTTTCGTCCCGCGGCCGCTCCGGCACATCTGTCACAAAGAGGACTATCCATGAAACACCTGTACCGAACCGCGTCGCTCGGCATCGCGCTGGCCTTGTTCACCGCCTTGACGCCGGCGCTCGCCGACAGCACCGCGACGATCGGCGGCCTCGTCAACAAGGGACTGGTCGGCGTCGGCCGCATCCCGGCCGCTCTGCGTGACAAGTTCGGCGAGACGTTCGGCTCGGGCTCCGGCATGTCGATCGACACCGCCAGCTGGACGCATGACGCGAGCGGCTACAAGGGTTCGCTCTGGCTGCTTCCGGACCGAGGCTACAATGTCGTCGGCACCACCGACTACCGGCCGCGCCTCAACACGATCGGCATCGAGTTTACCCCGGTCACACCAGGTGCGGCACCCGCCGCCGGCCAGGAGCAGACGGGCATCACGGCGACGCTTATCGAGACCATGCTTCTCACCGACGACAAGGGCGCCGATGCCACCGGCCTCGATCCGCTCAACGGCGTGCGCGCGGCAAGCGGCGACATGCCGATCCTGCCCGAAGCCAACGGCAAGCTGGCGCTCGACAACGAGGCGATCGCGCGCCTGCCCGACGGCACCATGTTCATCTCCGACGAATACGGCCCCAACATCTACCGCTTCTCCGCCGACGGACATCTGTTGTCGGCGACCCAGCCGCCGGCGGCGCTGGTGCCGATGCGCCGCGGCGCGCCGAACTTCGCCTCGGACAATCCCGGCCCGGGTGCCGCCGAGCCCGATCCGAAGGATCCCGATAGCGGCCGCCAGAACAACCAGGGCCTCGAAGGCATGGCGATGACGCCCGACGGCAAGTTCCTGATCGCCGTGCTGCAGTCGGCACCCAGGCAGGATGGCGGCGATTCGCCCGCGACGCGCCAGAACACCAGGGCGCTGGTCTATGACGCATCCGACCGCGCCCATCTCAAGCTGGCGCATGAGTATGTCGTGCCGCTGCCGGTGTTCACGGATGCCAAGGGCAAGACCAAGATCGCCGCGCAAAGCGAGATCGTGGCGTTGTCGGATCAGACGTTCCTGATGCTGGCGCGCGACAGCGGCAACGGCCAGGGCGTGAAGGGCGACACCTCGCTGGTGCGCCAGATCTTCGTCGTCGACGTCTCGGCCGCGACGGACATCGCCGGCGGCGCGTTCGATGCCGCCGGCAAGCCGCTGGCGCCCAAGGGCGTGCTCGACCCATCGGTGACGCCGGCCAAGCTGACGCCGTTCATCGACATCAACGACAATGCCGAGCTCGGCCGCTTCGGCCTGCACAACGGCGCGCCGAACGACAGGAACAACCTGTCGGAGAAGTGGGAGGCGATGTCGCTCGCCAGCGTGCTCGATCCGAAGCTGCCCGACGACTATTTCCTGTTCGTCGCCAACGATAACGACTTCCTCGCCCAGGACGGCTTCCAGGTCGGCGCGCCCTACAAGGCCGACGACGGCGCCGATGTCGACACCATGTTCCTGGTCTACCAGGTCACGCTGCCGGGCCTGGCCAAGAAGTAACGACCACTGCCCAGGCGGGCGCGCCGAGCGCGTCCGCCTGAGCAGATCGTGAAGGCTTAGTTCAGCATCTCCGCATCCCTTGGCACGCCGGCATCGATCGGCTCGGCAGTCCTGTTCGACACGGCGGTGATCTTGCCGGCGGCCGACAGATTGGGGCGCACGAAGACCGGCGCGACGCCGTTGACCCGGCTGTAGAGGTCGATGATGTCCTGGTTCATGAAGCGCACACAGCCCGACGATGCGTTCTTGCCGATGGAATCCCACTCCGACGTGCCGTGCAGCCGGTACATCGTGTCCTTGCCGTCGCGGAAGAGATACAGCGCGCGGGCGCCAAGCGGGCTCTGCGGGCCGGGCGGCATGCCGTCCTTGTATTTCGCCAGTTCCGGCCGGCGCTGGATCATTTCCGGCGGCGGTGTCCAGACCGGCCATTTCTTCCTCGCCTGAACCACCGCGCTGCCGGTCCATCCGAAACCGGCCTTGCCGAGGCTGACGCCGTAGCGGATAGCCTTGCCGCCATCGCCCACCAGATAGAGGAAGTGCTCGGACGTATCGACGACGATCGTGCCGGGTTTCTCTCCGGTCGGGTCGGACACGATCTGGCGCACGAATTTCGGATCGAGCTTGGCCACCGGGATTGCCGGCAATTGATAGCCCTCGTCGGTGCGCGCCGCATACATGCTTGCGGCATCGCCGAAAGCCGGATCGCTTGGGGGTGCCGCCACCGGCGGCGGCGCCACGTCCGTCGTGGTGCACGCCGAAAGCGCAATCGAGGCCGCGCCCAAGGCGGATGCACCGAGAAACGCGCGCCGGCTCAGGCGCTCGGAAAACAGCGGAATATCGGACATGAACCCCCCGGTCTATCCAAGATCTAGTAGGAATGCGGCCCCACGCATCAAGGATCAATATCCCATTCCTGAAGTTTTGAGAACATGATTAGATCAAGGCAGACCTGTCCCGTGGAATCGGCGATCATCGTGGACCGGACTTGAGACAAACCTTCGCCGAGTTGCCAGCCATGGACGAAAAAATGCCCTCGCGCCGCCGCACCGGCGACCTGACCAGCGGGCCGATTCCGCGCACGCTTCTGCTGTTCGCACTGTCGGTGCTCGGCTCCAACGTGCTGCAGTCGCTCAACGGGTCGATCAACGCGGTCTGGGTTGGCCGTTTCCTCGGCGAATCGGCACTGACCGCCACCTCCAACGCCAACCTCGTCCTGTTCCTGATCCTCGGCACGGTGTTCGGCATCGGCATGGCGGCGACCATCCTGGTGGCCCAGTCGGTCGGAGCCCGCGACCTGCCGGAGGCGCGCCGCATCGTCGGCACAAGCGCCACCTTCTTCTTCCTCGTCTCGGTGGTGTTCGCGGTCTGCGGCTGGATCTGGGTCGACGCCATCCTGGGCGCGCTGGGCACGCCGGCCGACGCCCTGCCGCTGGCCCGCTCCTACCTGCGCATCATCTTCATCGCCGTGCCGATGATGAACCTTCTGTCCTTCGTCATGACCGTGCTGCGCGGTGCCGGCGATTCACGCACGCCCTTCTTCTTCATGGCGCTGGCCGTCGTCCTCGACATCGTCCTCAACCCGCTGCTCATCCGCGGCATCGGGCCGTTTCCCGAACTCGGCATCGCCGGCTCCGCTACGTCCACGCTGATCGGCCAGACCGTGAGCGTGATCGCCATCCTCATCGTGCTCTATATGCGCAAGCATCCGCTGCGGCTGGCCGGCGCCGATCTCGCTTTGCTGCGGCCCGACCCCTCCTTGCTGCGCATCGTCGTCTTCAAGGGCGTGCCGATGGGGTTGCAGATGATCGTCATCTCGGCAGCAGCACTGACGGTGATGGGCATGGTCAATTCCTACGGTTCGCAAGTCGCCGCCGCCTACGGCATCGCCGCGCAGCTATGGACCTACATCCAGATGCCGGCGCTCGCCATCGGCGCCGCGGTTTCCTCGATGGCGGCGCAGAATGTCGGCGCCGGGCGCTGGGATCGGATCGGCCGCATCGCGGCGTCCGGGGTCGGATTCAACATGGTCCTGACGGGCGCACTGGTTGCCATGCTTTCCGTTTTCGACCGCCCCGTGCTGAGCCTGTTCCTGAGCGGCGATAGTGCCGCGATCGACATCGCTATCCACGTCAACACCATCGCGTCGTGGTCGTTCATCCTGTTCGGTATCACCATCGTGCTGTTTGCCACGGTGCGCGCCACGGGCGCCGTGATGCCGCCGCTGGTCATCCTGGTGATCTCGGTGCTGGTCGTGCGCACCGGCTTTGCCTATTTCATGCGCGGCGTGCTCGGTGAGGAGGCGCTGTGGTGGAGTTTTCCAGCCGGCTCGATCACGTCGCTGGTTCTGGCGGCGGCCTACTACCGCTTCGGCGGCTGGCGGACCTTGCACATGATCGAGAACAGGCCGGCCGCCGGCGAACCACCGGATACCGGGCTTGGCGTGCCGCGCCAGCGCGCCAACATGGCGCCCGAAATGCCGAGCGGCTGAGCCCGAGCGGCGCCTCGTCTCAACGCCTGTGTTTCAGCCCGAAGGCCAGCGCCACCACCGCAAATATGATAATCATGCCCGCAAAGGCCAGGCTTGCGGCGATAGAATTGGCATAGGTCGAAACGATGCCGATGCCGATGACGGGCAAGGCATTGCCGACAAAGCAGCAGATGAAGAAGCTGGACACCACCTCCGCGCGGCGATC
The DNA here is from genome assembly GCF_040318045.1 of Mesorhizobium sp. M1338. Classification (NCBI taxonomy): domain Bacteria; kingdom Pseudomonadati; phylum Pseudomonadota; class Alphaproteobacteria; order Hyphomicrobiales; family Phyllobacteriaceae; genus Mesorhizobium; species Mesorhizobium sp. M1338. The sequence goes on from NZ_JAMYLL010000005.1 coordinate 66,902, forward strand.
CCGCGGCGCGATCTCGTTCACCACCTGCAGGCCACCACGGTAGCCGAGCGCCGCCACCACGCCGCAGCAGGCTGTCGCCGCGATCATCAACGCCAGCGAAGCCATCATTTGCGCCGCCACCACCAACAAAACGCTTGGGATCATCAATGCCAGCGCGGCCAGCATGGCTTTGTTGCTCTTCATGTGCATCAGAACCACGATGCTGAGCGCGGTGACGATCGCCAGTTCGAAGAACAGCGCGCCGGCGACGGCGTGGTTGGCCTCATGCAGCTGCTGCGCAAGGATGCTCGGCGCCACGACGGCATAAAAGCCGACCAGCGCCATCGCGCCAAAGCCGGTGACCGCCGGCGCGACGAAACGCGCGCGGATATCCTCCGGCACGGAGAGTTGCGGCCGGATGGAAACATATTTGAGGCCACGTGGCTTCGCCACCGTTTCACGGGTGCGCCAGACCAGGATCGTCACCACCGCGAGTGCCGCCAGGTAGACGATGAAGACCAGCCGCAACCGCCAGGGCTCGTACTCGGCCAGAAGTCCTGAGATCAAGGCGCCAAAACCGAGGCCGAGGAAATTGGTGCTGGTGGCGATGACGCTGGCGCGCGACTTGTCCGCACCGGGAAGAAGCTCGGCAATCCATGCGGTTCCCGTCCCCGCGCCAACGCCGATGCCGAGCCCGCTCAGAATGCGGGCGACGTCGAGCGACACGACGTTTCCGGCAAACAGGAAGACAAGCGCGCTGACGATGGCGACAAGCATGGCCGCCAGGCTCGCGGGCCGGCGCCCGACAACGTCCGAGATACCGCCCAGCATCAACAGTGCCGCCAGATTGCCGACGACATACACCGCGTAGATCAGCGTCAGCGTGATTTGTGAAAAGCCGAATTGCTGCTTGTAGATGATGTAGAGCGGCGTCAGCACGGTGCTGCCGGCAAACAGCACCGCGATCATCGCGGCGACGGCCGTGATTGCAAGAGCATCGCCGCGAGTTTCGTTGGGCGTACGCGCCAAATCGCGAATGGCCATGGCCAACCTCATTACCGGTTTCGGGGATCGCGACTTAACGCACGTTCATCCGCGACGTTCCGGCCGGCAGGCAGGCCTCCTGACGGCACGGTGGGCGTTGCCGGAGCGACAAGCTCGTTGTTGAGCACTCAATTCGAGAGATGGCGTCTTTGGATTTCGTACCGTAACCTGTGCCGGCAGAAGGGAGGATTTATGGGCAAAAACCGGGTCGAGGCGTTCACCGATGGCGTCGTGGCCATCATCATCACCATCATGGTGCTTGAGCTGAAAGTGCCGCATGGCGAGGATGTCTCCGCCTTGGTGCCATTGTGGCCGGTCTTCTTTAGCTACGTGCTGTCCTTCATCAATGTCGGCATCTACTGGAACAACCTGCACAACATGTTCCACACCGTGCAGCGCGTCGACGGCCGCGTGCTGTGGGCGAACCTCAATCTGCTGTTCTGGCTGTCGCTGATGCCGGTGACGACAGCCTTCATGGGCGAGAACCACTTTGCGCCAGTGCCGGTCGCCGTCTATGGCGCCGACCTCGCACTATGCGCCATCGCCTATGCGATACTGGCCGCCGCGTTGCATCGCCTGCACGGCAATGACACCGCCTTTGCCAAGGCCCTGGGCAACGATCGCAAGGGAAAGATCTCGCTGGCTATCTACATCGCAGCCGTCGCGCTGACCTTCGTCAGCCAGTGGATCGGCGTCGCGCTGTACGTGCTGGTCGCAACGGTATGGCTCGTGCCGGATACGCGTTTTGCGCGAGTGCTCGAAAAATAGCCGCTATTGCGGTAGTGTCTCGGTTTGAAATTTGACCTTGCCGCTGTCGCATCCGGCCCCCGACTCCTATACGCTTAGCGGAAAGTATCTAGGAGACGCAGGGTCATGGGCGTGACGACTAGCAAGCCTGAGCATGTCGCTACCGCTTTTGCGAACGCTTGGAACCGGCATGATATGGATGAGTTTGCATCTCTGTTCGCTCCTGATGCCAATTTCGTCAACGTCGTAGGTATTTGGTGGAAGAACCGATCCGAAATCGAAGCGGCGCACCGAGCCACCCATGACACCATGTTTCGGGATAGCCGATTGGAAGGCGATGTCTCGTCGGTCGTGGAATTGGCTCCGGGGCTTGCTTCCGTTCATTACACTTGGACCCTAACGGGAGCATCTGCCCCGGACGGGTCCCCGGCAGGGCTCAGGAAAGGCATATTGCTTCTGATTGCCCAAGAAGGGCCGTCGGGATGGCGTATCAAGGTGGCTCAGAACACTGATATTGTTCCTGGCGCAATCGCCCCAGCCGGCTCGAAAAGCTAACTCATGCCAACCTAGCCAAAGGCAAGAAGCGCGCCGCCATGACGCCAGAGCGGCGCGCCTGGACTGAGAAACCACCCTACTTTCGCATCGCTTTCAGTTTTTCCGCCACCGACGCGGCAAGGTCGGCATAGCGCTCCTCCAGCCGTTCCGCCGCCTTGATAATCGAGAAATCATGGCCAAACTTTTCCAGCGCCATGCGCAGTTTCTCGACGAACTCTGCTTGTTTCTCCAAAGCGGAAAACAGCGTCTTCACCTGCGCTTCGCTGATGTCGGGGTTGGCCAGCATCTGCGGCACCTCGCGACCCATCTGATCGCCGATGGCGGTCTGTTCCTTCAGAATTGCGACCCAGTCCGTCAATCAGGAAATCTCCATTTTGCCCCGGCAAAAGTCTCCTTTTGCCGGGGGCAACATGCGCAGCCTCTACCGGACTGGTCAACCCGACAAGGCGAGCAGAGGCTTGCGCAAGCCCGTTCGGGCGCTAAGTTCGACGCCATCGAAAGAAGGACCCAGCCATGACCACCGACGCCGAGATCCAGACCGTCCTGCCCGCGCTTGGCCGGGGCAACGCCGCCGTCATCACCGGCGCCGCCAGCGGCATCGGTCTTGCGGCCGCCAAGCGGCTTGCATCGATGGGCATGAAGATCGTGTTGGCCGACATTGGCGGCGCGCGCCTTGACGACGCCTCGCGCGCCGTCGCCGCGATTGCCGGCGACGATGCCGTGCTTGCCGTTGCCGCCGACGTTTCGAAGGCGGATGAGGTGGACCGCCTCGCCGAAAGGGCGTTCGGCGCCTTCGGCGATGTGTCGCTGCTGATGAACAATGCCGGCGTCGGCGACAATCCCGGAAAGCCCTGGGAAAACCGCGATGCCTGGAAACGGCTGCTGGACATCAATTTCTGGGGCATCGTGCATGGCGTCGAAGCCTTCGCGCCGCGTATGCTGGCCTCGGCCAAGCCGGGCCTGATCGTCAACACCGGCTCCAAGCAAGGCATCACCACGCCGCCCGGCAACCTCGCCTACAATGTCTCCAAGGCCGCGGTGAAGACCTACACCGAAGGCCTGGCGCATGCACTACGCAACGAAGCCGGCGCCCATGTCGCAGCCCATCTGCTGATCCCCGGCTTCACCTTTACCGGCCTGACCGAAGGCGCGACGGAAAAACCGGCCGGCGCCTGGACCGGCGGACAGGTCGTTGATTTCATGCTGGAATCCCTGACCAGGGGCGATTTCTACATCTTGTGCCCGGACAATGAGGCGGCGCGGCCGTTGGATGAAAAGCGCATGGCCTGGGCGATCGGCGACATCATCGAAAACCGCCCTGCTTTGTCGCGCTGGCATCCGGACTACAAGGAGCCTTTCGCGGCGTTCATGAAAGGCTGATCTTCAGGCCGCGTGCTTTTTCGGCCCGCGCTTCTGCGCCACGGCCTTCTTGGCGGCCATGGCGGCGATATTCTCGTCATGCCGCTTCGCCGCACGCTCGCATTTTTCGCGGATCTCCTCGACTTCGGATTCGGTCAGGTGTTCGATGCCGATGAAGTGGTTTTGGCCCTTGCCGACCCGGATCAGTTCGTCGAGCTTGGCCTGGATCGCCGCGCCGTCGCGGTTCTGGGTGTTCTGGATGAGAAACACCATCAGGAAGGTGATGATGGTTGTGCCGGTATTGATCACCAGTTGCCAGGTATCCGAAAAGCCGAAGAACGGACCTGTCACTGCCCAGACGACGACGATCAGGCAGCAGACGGCAAATGTCAGCGGCAGGCCGGTTACATGGGCGACCCAGTTGGCTATCTTGGTGAAAAGCTTTTCCATCTATCCAAATTCCTCAATGCCGCGGCGCGATGAGAAACAACCGGCGACCGCTCCAGGTTCCCGGCGCAAACAAATACGTCAGCTACAATTGAATACACGCATGGGGAGAATAGAGCGAAAAACACGCTTTATGGGTTTAATGTCACAGTAACCGTGCAGGCAAGAGTGCCTGTTCCCTTCCGCTTCACAGCGGTTTACCTCCAGCCCCTTCCGCTGCGCCACCCCCGCATGGCGGAAGGGGTTTCAGCCCGGAAACGCAGCCCGCTTCAGGTCAGCTGACGTCGTTTTCCCAGCGATCGAGGAAGGCTCCGATCGGCATTGCCTGCATGTCGGGAACCGCTCTGGCGAGCTTTTCGACCGGCCAGTCCCACCAGGCGAGACGCTCGATGCGTGCCGCGACAGTGGCCGGGAACCGTGGCCTGAGGGGTCTGGCGGGCACGCCTGCGACGATCGTGTAGGACGGCACGTCCTGTGTCACCACCGCATTGGCGCCGATCACCGCGCCATTGCCGATCGTGATCCCGGGCATGATCACCGCGCCGTGGCCAATCCAGACATCGTGGCCGATGGTCACCGCTTTCGCCTGCCGCCGCGCGCGGAATTCGGCGTCGACGCCCAGCCAGCGAAAATACTCGTTCGGCCGATAGCTGACCTTGTGCTGGGTCAGCCGCTCGATGGGGTGCTCCAGCGCATTGATGCGGCTGTTGGCGGCGATCGAACAGAATTTGCCTATCGTCGTGTAGATCGCTTCGCAGTGGCGTTCGAAATAGGAGAAGTCGCCGACAGTGACCTCGCGCAGCACCGCCCGCTCACCGATCGAGGCATAGCGGCCGAGCTTGCACGCCTTCAGATCCGCGGTCGGATGGATGCGCGGCTCGGAGTCCTTCGGGACGAGATTTTCGGAACGGTCCATGCCGGCGGCTTTACGTCAGAGCGATTGGTCCCGCAAGCGGGACCAATCGTCCGTCATGCCGGTTCCGCGAAGGAGTTCGACCCGCCTATTTCGGCTTGCCGTTGCTCCACACCACGTTCTGGCCGTAGAGCGGCACGGTGGTGACCGACATTTTGGCCGAGCCGTTCTGCACCTGGCGCGAATGCGAGAGATAGATCAGCGTCTCGTTGGCCTTGTCGTAGATGCGGTTCACCACCTGCTTCTTCCAGATCAGGCTGATGCCTTGCTTGAACACTTCCTCGCCACTCTCGCTCGTGTCGATGTCGCCGATGCTGATCGGGCCGGTCTGGCGGCACGAGATCGAGGAATCGGAAGGGTCCTCGAACCAGTTGCCCTTGTGCAGGCGGTCGATGATGCCTCGGTCGAAATAGGAGACGTGGCAGGTCACGCCCTCCACCTTCGGATCCTTGATCGCCTCGACGATGATGTCGTTGCCGAGCCAGTCGACGCCGACCTTGCCGACTTCCTCGGCTACGGCGGCACCAGCGCCAAGGACAACGCACGCGGCCAACGCGCAGCCGATCAGTTTTCGCCCAATCAGTCGTCGCCCAGTCAGTCGTCGCAAACTAGCCTCCTGCGGTTCGAGTTGCCGGTCTCAGGTGGGGCGAAGAGCACGGCATTGCAAGCGGCGGCACCGGATGAAACCGCCGCATCCGCCATGGCCGGTTGCGTCAACGCGGCACCTTTGCGTGTACCCGGTCAAACCGCTAAGACTGTTCGCCGAACCAAAGGCTTGCCTGTGGCCTTGGCCGGCACGCCGAAGAAATTGCAAGACGGACCTTATTGATGATGCGTTCTATCCTGGTCGGCATTCTCGTCCTGATGGCGGCTGGCATCGGCTGGCTGACCTTCGACTGGTACCGCGGCCACTATGGCGGCGAACCTTTCGGCGCCGCCTTTACGCTGGTCGACCAGAAGGGCGCGCCGATCACCGAGGCTGCCTTCAGGGGCCAGCCCAGCGTCGTCTTCTTCGGCTTCACCCATTGCCCCGAGGTCTGCCCGACCACGCTGTTCGAGCTGGCCGGCTGGCTGAAGACGCTCGGCGACGACGGCAAGAACCTGCACGCCTATTTCGTCTCGGTCGATCCGGAGCGCGACACGCCCGATGTCATGAACGCCTATGTCAGCAATTTCTCCGACCGGATCACCGGCATCACAGGCGATCCGGATAAGGTCCATGCGATGGCCAAGTCGTTCGGCATCTACTGGAAGAAGGTCGACACCGGCGACGGCGACTACACGATGGATCACACCGCCTCGGTGCTGCTGCTCAACGCCAAGGGTGACTTTGCCGGCACCATCGCCTATGGCGAAAGTTCGGAAACGGCCGTCGCCAAACTGAAGCGGCTGGCGGCGAAAAGCTAGAGCTTGATCCCGAAAAGCGGGACCCGGTTTTCTCGGACAAACGGAAACCTCGTTTGTCCTGAGATCATGCTCAAAAAGAAACACATTTCATGACCCAGACGCGCCTCTATTTCACCACCGGAAAGACCGAATCCGTCAGCATTTTCGCAGCGCTCGAAGCGGCTTTCGAGGATGAAGGCCTGCCGATCGCCCTGCTGGAGGTCGACGAGGACAAGGACATCCACGAAGTGTCGCTCTACGCCGATGACGACGTCGATGCGGTCGAGACCCGCTTGAAGGACATCCTTGCAGGGCTTTCCCTGTCGAAGCCGATCGAGCGCGAGAGCCTGCCCGACATCGACTGGGTGGCGCGCTCGCTGGAGGGGCTGAAGCCGGTGCGCGCCGGCCGTTTCTTCGTCCACGGCGCGCATGACCGCAGAAAACGCCACAGCGGCGAACTCGCCATCGAGATCGAGGCCGGCCTCGCCTTCGGCACCGGCCATCACGGCACCACGGCCGGCTGCCTGGAAATGCTGGAAAAGGTGGTGCGGCGCGAACGCCCGCGTAACGCGCTCGACCTCGGCACGGGTAGTGCCGTGCTGGCCATTGCCGTCGCCAGGCTGGCGCATATTCCAGTGCTGGCAACCGATATCGATCCGGTGGCGGTGTGGGTGGCCGCCGCCAATGCGCGGCTCAACCACGTCAAGGCGTTGGTGGAAACAGTGACCGCGCCGGGCTTTCACCACCCGATCTTCGGCAAGCGCGCGCCTTTCGATCTGATCGTCGCCAACATACTGGCACGGCCGCTCATGCGGCTGGCGCCGCAAATGGCCGATCACATCGCCCTCGGCGGCTCGATCGTGCTGTCAGGCATCCTCGAGCGCCAGCGCGACGCCGTCGTCTCGGCCTATGTCGGCCAGAACTTCCGCCATGTCAGAACCTTGCACCGCGAAGGCTGGGTGACGATCCACCTCAAACGTTGAAGCCGAGAACGAGCTTGGACCAAGGCCCGGCGGTTGTCAGTCAATTGATGCCGTAGCAATTTGCCGTTGCCGGAAATCGATTCCGGTTTTCGCGACCGTACGCTACGGTTGTGCTGACTGCAGGAGGCAACCATGTTCCAGACCTTCGATTCCGCGGGCGACCCGGCCGTCGGCAAACCGCGCGTGGCGCTACTGCGCCAATGGCTGGCTGCCAACGGACTGGATGGCTTCATCGTGCCTCGCGCCGACGAGCATCAGGGTGAATATGTCGCGGACCGTTCGGCGCGGCTGAAATGGCTGACCGGCTTCAGCGGTTCGGCCGGCGTCGCCATCGTCCTGCGCGACCGCGCCTTCGTCTTTGTCGACGGGCGCTACACGCTGCAGGTGCGGGGCGAGGTCGATCTCGACGTCTTTTCGATCGAAAGCCTGGTCGACAACCCGCCCGCCGTCTGGCTCAAGGACAACATCGGCAAGGGCGCGCGGCTCGGCTTTGATCCATGGCTCCACACGATCAGCGAGGTCAAGGCGCTGCAGGCCTCTGCCGACAAGTCGGGCGCGGTGCTGGTGCCGCTCGACAGGAATCCGATCGACATCATCTGGAAGGATCAGCCCGACGCGCCGGTGGCGCCTGTCGAGCTTCACCCAATCGGCTTTGCCGGCGAACTCGCCAAGGACAAGCTGGCGCGGCTGGCAGCCGCCATTGGCAAGGACGGCGGCACCCATGCGGTGCTCACCGACCCCTCCTCCATCGCCTGGGCCTTCAACATCCGTGGCGGCGACGTGCCGCACACGCCGCTGGCGCTCGGCTTCGCCATCCTCGCCGCCGACGGGTCGCACCAGCTTTTCATGGACAGGCGCAAGTTCTCGCGCCAGGTCGCGGCTTATCTCACTCAACTCGCCGAACCGCATGAGCCCGGTGAATTCGAAGCGGCGATCGTGACCCTCGCCAAGGGCGGCTCGAAAATCGCGCTCGACCCAGTGCTGGCGGCCGACAGGCTGCGCATGCTGGTGGAGAGCAACGGCGGCACGGTGGTTGCGGCGCCCGACCCCGCCCGCATCCCGCGCGCCACCAAGAACCAGGCCGAGATCAACGGCTCGCGCGCCGCGCATCGCCGCGACGGCGCCGCCGTGGCGAAGCTTTTGTGCTGGCTGGAGCGGCAAAAACCTGGCTCGCTCGACGAAATATCGGTCGTCGCCAGGCTGGAGGAGTCGCGCCGGCGGACAGGCGAGGAAACGCAGATGCCGCTGCGCGACGTCTCCTTCGACACCATTTCCGGCGCCGGCCCGAACGGCGCCATCATGCATTACCGCGTGTCGCGCGCCACCAGCCGCAAGCTGCAGGCCGGCGAACTGTTCCTGCTTGATTCCGGCGCGCAGTATCAGGATGGCACCACCGACATCACGCGCACCGTGCCGATCGGCCAGCCGACCGAGGAGATGCGCGAGCGCTTCACACTGGTGCTGAAAGGCATGATCGGCATTTCGACGCTGCGCTTTCCCGCCGGCACGCGCGGTTCGGAAATCGATGCCGTCGCCCGCATGGCGCTATGGAAGCACGGCTGCGACTTCGCCCACGGCACCGGCCATGGCGTCGGCTCGTATCTGGCGGTGCATGAAGGGCCGCAGCGCATTGCCCGCACCGGCACCGAAAAGCTGCTCGAAGGCATGATGCTGTCCAACGAGCCCGGCTACTACAAGGAAGGCGCCTACGGCATCCGCATCGAGAACCTCATCCTGGTGACGCCGGCGGAGGAGATCGAGGGCGGCGACATCGCCATGCACGGCTTCGAGACATTGACGCTGGCGCCGATCGACACCCGCTTGGTGCGCACCGATCTCCTGACGCGTGACGAACTGCACTGGCTCGACACATACCATGCCCGCGTGCTGGCCGAGATTGGGCCGATGCTCGATGGCGAAACGCTGGCCTGGCTAGGAAAGGCCACCGCGCCATTGCCGCACGATCTCAAGCAATAGTCGCGGCGGCAACCTTGCTCGGTATTGGGGAGCCTTGCTCCACAAGCAGCTCCCGCAAAGCCTGGACATTGGGAGAGCCTGCTCCCTTGCGCCAAAACAATACCGTCAGGGCACTGTCCTCGTCCGAAGGCAGTTCATGCTCCTGCAGCCTGCCACTTTCAGGGAAGCCCTTGAGCACGCTTTTTGGCATCAGCGCTATGCCCATGCCGGCCGCCACGCAACCGAGCATCGCATGATATGAACCAAGCTCGACGATTTGCTCGGCCATGAAGCCTCGGCGCGCATACCATTCTTCCAGCCGCCTGCGATGTGGACAGCCATGCTCGAAGGCTATCATGGTTTTGGGCATGTCGCTGCGGTCCTCGATCGAACCGCGCGATGCCGCCGAGACAATGACCAACTCCTCGCGAAATGCAGCCTGCTTCTCGAAGGGAGCGTCTGCGATCGGCTCGGCCGCGAGCGCGGCGTCGAGTTCGCCGGCGAGCATGGCGGCCGCGAGAACCTGCGGGTTGCCGGTGCGCAGTTGGATCTCCACCTCGGGATAGCGAGCGTGGTACTCGGCGAGCAGGCCAGGAAGCCGAGCCGCGGCGGTGCTCTCCATAGCGCCAAGCCGCAGCTTACCGCGTGGGCGCGGATCGAGGACCGCCGTTCGCGCTTCCTCGGCAAGCGCCAGCAACCGGTCCGCGTAGACAATCAACCTTTGGCCGGCGGCCGAAACCTGCAGCCGCTTGCCTTCGCGGATAAAGAGCCGCACGCCCAGATCCTCTTCAAGCTGCCGGATGCGAGTGGTCACGTTGGACTGCACGCGAAACAGCTTTTCCGCCGCCTTGGTGATACCGCCCTCGCGCACCACCATGCGAAAGATGCGAAGGTCGGTCAAATCCATCCATCTCTCCCGGAGAATAAAATGATCTTAATAATTCATTTTATCTGATGATCAACGGCGCGTAAACCGCCTGTTATTGACGCCGATTCGGGCGGTCAAACACGGGAGATGGAAATGTCACCTGAACCTGCCGGCCGCTGGCCGATCGATCTTGGCGCATTGACTCCGATGCAGCGCAACGCCCTTTACACCGACGTTGTGCGTCGCGCCCATCAGGAGAGATCGGAGGCAATTCGGCTGAGCGCGGTGTGGATCGCTTCGATTTTCAAGAAGCGCCTGACAGGAATTATTGCCTCGATCATTACGCGTGTCGGCGCTGGGTCCGTGAGCATACATGGACTGACTGGGACAAAAAGTCAGCCGGCGAACTGCCTGGCAACGATCAACGCCGCCGCCCCGGCCAAGAACATCGCCATCAGCCCTCCGCGCAGTGACACGACTGATGTGACGACCAATGCCGCCCATTCCGCCGGTCCGGCGTTCAGCAGCTCGGGCGCCACCAGTGTCGTCAGCACCGCCGCCGGCACGGCATTGAGCCCTGCCTCGACGCGCGGATGGATGGTGTCGAAACGGGAGATGACCAGATGCCCGCCGACCCGGGTGAGATAGGTGGCGATCGCACCGGCGATGATGATCCAGAATGTCGTGCTCATGGCCGTGCCTTCACGCCGCTGTGGTGGGGTGGCAGGATAACAGCCAGCAGCACACCGGCAATCGCGCCGATCGAGACATGCCAGGGCGAGCCCACCGTCTTGTAGGCGATGATCGAGGCGGCACCGCTGGCAATGACCACCGGCAGCCACAGCGGCCGCTTGCGGAAGCCCAGCACAAGACCAAGAAAATAGATCGGCAGCAGGAAATCGATGCCCAGCGCATGCGTGTCGGGGATAAGCTTGCCGAACACCGCGCCGAGCGCGCTTTCGACGATCCAGAACAGATAGACCGGCAGGCCGAGCCCTAGATACCAGGCAAAGCCGACCGTCTGGCCGGATTGCGCCCGCGCCTCGGCCACCGCGAATTGGGGGTCGGTGAGGATGAAATAGCCGAGCGCCTGCTGGATGACAGGCCAGTGCGCGATGCGCCGGCCAATGCCGGCGGAATAGAGCACATGACGAAAATTGACGGCGAAGATCGACAGCACGACCAGCCACGGCGCCACATGCTGGCCGAACAGCTGGATGCCGACCATCTGGCTGGCGCCGCCATAGACCAGCGCGCTCATCAGGAAGGCTTCCAGGACTGAGAAGCCGTTGTCGACGGCGAGTGCGCCGAACAGCACCGCGAACGGCGCCGACGCCACAACGACAGGCATCGAGAGCCGCACGCCTTGCCAGAAATCGCTGCTCACGGAATTCGCGGTCAAAGTCTCAGCCGACATGTCACATTCCTAACGTCGCGCCGGTATTTAGGGGTGCGCGGTTGAAAAGTCAGACGAATTCGCTTGAGCCAACAAATCAGCGAAACTGATATGTCCTGGATCGAGCAAGGCCGCGATACGCGCCCTTCGGGATCCCCTGATTCAGTTGGCTCCCTGGAGGCGCACATGCCTGTACTTCATCGGCTGCGCAGGATGACGCCAGGGCCCGAAACGCAAAACCCGCCTCTGCGGCGGGTCGTTGGCGCAAATCAGCACCATGGTTATATGGATAGCATAACTGCCCTCATAACGCAACCAGGCCGTGCATCGGCCGGCGCCTCGACTTGAAATCCGAAACGGCTACGGGATGGCCGAATGCTCCGAAACCTTGCCCTCGATCGCCCTGCCCCAATCGAGCAGCGGCTTGGCGCGCAAGGTGAAATCGACGAGTTCGTCGACCAGATCAGCCGTATGGATTCCCGCCGGATCGATGACATGCTGGACGACAAAATGCCGGTTGCGGATGGCGGCGACCAGATCTGCATCGCTGATATGCTCGAAGCCGCGTGGCGTGCGCTTCATGCGGCCTTCCGTCTGCAGTTCAAGACGGTTCTTCTTCAACGCCATCACCAGGGCACGAAACCTGTCCGGCCAGGTCGCGATGGCATTGCGCATCGCCAGCAACAGTGCCGGCTCCGGCTGCCACCAGGCAATGTCGGCGAAGCAGCGCTCGAGCCCGATATGCACGTAGAACACCCCCTGCTCCATCTTGGTGCCGTCGGGCGACAGGATGGCCGACAGATGCCGGTTGTAGGGCCGCTTGTCCTTGGCGAAGCGCACGTCGCGATTGATCCGGAAAAGCGACTTCTTGCGGTCGCCGCGCAGGCCGAGGCCTGCCTTCGCGAAGCGCTCGGTCAGCGTGTCGACGAGATCGCCGAAGGGATCGCGCAAATCCTTTTCGAAGAGGTCGCGATTCTCCAGGAACCACTCGCGGCTCTGGTGGAAATCCAGCGCCTTAAGAAACGGAATGGCTTTGGCGCCGAAGCCGGTGAACGATCCAGTCATGCCTTGCCGATCCGCGCCAGCCAGGCGTCCTCGTCGATCACCTCAATGCCGTGTTCGCTGGCGAGCTTCAGCTTGGAGCCGGCACCCGGCCCGGCCACGACAAGATCGGTCTTCGCCGAAACCGAGCCCGCGACCTTGGCGCCGAGGCGCTCCGCCATCGCCTTGGCTTCGGAGCGTGTCATCTTCTCCAGCGAGCCTGTGAACACGATCGTCTTGCCGGCGACCTCGCTGTCGGCAGAGACGTTGACGATATAGGGCTTCGGCTTGACCTGCTTGAGCAGCGCGTCGAGCACGTCGTCATTGCGTTGATTGCCGAAGAAATCGCGCAGCGCATCGATCACCGTGTCGCCGATGCCGTTGACCGATGGGAAAACCGAGTGCGGATCGGCAGCGGCCGCCGTCTCCTTGCCGACGCGGATCAGCTCCTCGATGGTCGAGAAGGTCCGGGCGAGCACCGCGGCCGTCGTTTCGCCGATATGGCGGATGCCGAGCGCGAAGATGAAACGGTCGAGCTCCGGCTCGCGGCGCGAATCGATGGCCGCGAACAGCTTGTCGAGCCCTTCGTAATTGCGATCCTCGACGCTGCGCACATTCCTACGCGTCTTGCCCGATGCGGCCTCGCGCTGCCTGGCCTGCTCCTCGCGGCGCTCGGCCAGTGCCCTGGTGACGGCCGGACGGCGATCCCTGAGCGTGAAGATATCGGCGGCGGTCTTGATCAATCCCGCATTGAAGAAGGTGTCTATGTTCTCCGCCCCCAGGCCTTCGATGTCCAAGGCGCCGCGTGACACGAAGTGGCGCAATCCTTCCACCGCCTGGGCAGGGCAGATCAGTTCGCCGGTACAGCGGCGGCGGGAATCTTCCTTGCCGGTCTTCTCGTTGATCTCGCGCGTCGCCGGCGAGCCGCAGATCGGACAGGTGTGCGGGAACTCGTATGGCACGGCATCGGGCGGCCGCTTGTCGATGACGACGCTGACGATCTGCGGAATGACATCGCCTGCCCGCTGGATCACGACCGTGTCGCCGATGCGCACGTCGATGCCGTCGCGGATCGGCTGGCCGGTGCTGTCCAGGCCCTTGATGTAGTCCTCATTGTGCAGCGTCACGTTCTCGACCACGACACCGCCGACCGTGACCGGAGCCAGCCGCGCAACCGGCGCCAGCGTGCCCGTGCGGCCGACCTGGATATCGATCTTGAGCACCGTCGTCATCGCCTGTTCGGCCGGAAACTTGTGCGCGACGGCCCAGCGCGGCTCGCCGGTGACGAACCCCCATCTGCGCTGCAGCTCCAGCTGGTCGACCTTGTAGACGACGCCGTCGATGTCGTAGCCCAGCGCCGAGCGCTGCTCCTCGATCCGGTGATAATGCGCGATCAGGTCATCGGCCGATTTCGCCCGTACCATCAGAGGACTGACCTTGAATCCCCACTCCGCGAACTTCTGCACCGAATCATACTGGGTCGGGGCCGGATCCGCTGTCGTGTAGCCCCAGGCATAGGCGAAGAATTTGAGGTTGCGGCTGGCGGTAACGGACGGATCCTTCTGGCGCAGCGACCCGGCCGCCGTGTTGCGGGGATTGACGTAGTCCTGGCCGCCGACCGCCGCCGAGCGTTGCTTCAGCGCTTCGAATTCCGCATAGGTCATGTAGACCTCGCCGCGGATCTCGATGATTTCGGGCCAGCCCGAGCCTCTCAGCTTCGAAGGAATGTCGGCGATGGTCCTCAAATTGGCGGTGATATCCTCGCCGACGGCACCGTCGCCGCGCGTCGCACCCTGCACGAACACGCCCTTCTCGTAGCGCAGCGAAGCCGACAGCCCGTCGATCTTCGGCTCGGCCGTGAAGGCGATATCGAGATCCTTGTCGCGGTCGAAGAACCGCCGGCCGCGCTCGATGAAATCGATGACATCCTGGTCGGTATAGGCCTTGGCAAGACTGAGCATCGGCACCGCATGGCGCACCTTGGTAAAGCCTTCCGCAGGTGCCGCACCGACCCTGCGCGACGGCGAATCCTCGCGCACCAGCGCCGGAAAGCGCTCCTCGATGGCGAGATTGCGCCGCGCCAGCGCATCATACTCGGCGTCGGTGATAACAGGCGCGTCTTCGGTATGGTAGCGCCGGTCGTGCTCGGCGATCTGTTCCGCCAGGCGCTTCAGCTCGGCTTCGGCCTCGATTTCGGTCAGGGCATCGACTGGTTTTTCGGACATGATTTGCACCTGGCTGCTGTTGGCCCGGGACAATAGATCAGGATTCGGATGGAAGGGAGCTGAATTCTGACAAAACCACGCTGAAACAGCGGGATGGAGCCATATGCTGACTCTGTTCGGACGCCGAATTTCACCGACCAGAAGCAGCCCGATCGAGAAGTAGCGCCGTCAGGAAGCGCCGGTGTTCTCACGCAGCAGCCGCTCGGCGGCGGCGCGGGCCTCGTCGGTGATGGTGGCGCCGGCCAGCATGCGCGCGATCTCCTCCTGCCGCGCCGGCCGGTCCATCTCGGCAATGCCGGTGGCGACACGGTCTGTGGTACCGGATTTGGAGATCAGGAAATGCGTCGCCGCGCGCGCTGCCACCTGTGGCGCGTGCGTCACCGACAGCACCTGGACGCGCTTCGACAATCGCGCCAGCCGCTGGCCGATGGCATCCGCCACGGCGCCGCCCACGCCGGTGTCGATTTCATCGAAGACCAGCGTCGGCGCCGAGCCACGATCGGCCAGCGCCACCTTCAGCGCCAGCAGGAAGCGCGACAGCTCGCCGCCGGACGCGACCTTCATCATCGGGCCCGGCCGCGTGCCTGGATTGGTGCGCACCCAGAACTCGATCTGGTCGATGCCCTCTTCCATGCGGCTCTCGGCCTCGCTCTTCATTTCCACGATAAAGGCGGCGCGTTCGAGCTTCAGCGCCGGCAATTCCGCCATAACCGCCTTGGTCAAGCCGACCGCCGCCGCATGACGAAGCGAGGACAGCTGCGCGGCGGCGATGTCGTATGTCTCGCGCGCCGCTCCGGCCTGCTTTTCCAACCCGTGCAGGCGCTCCTCGCCGGCGTCGAGATCGGCAAGATCGGCAACCATCGTGTCGCGCAGCTGCGCCAGGTCGTCGACGGCGACGCTATGCTTGCGCGAGGCGGCGCGCAGCGAAAACAGCCGCTCTTCCGCCTTCTCAAGCCGCTGCGGATCATATTCGGTGGCGCGCAGCGCGGCCTCGACGCCCGATTGCGCCGCGTCGAGCGACAGCATCGCCTCGTCCAGTGACTTGACCACTTCATCGAGCAAGCCCGGCGCCTCCGTCACCTTGCGCTGCAACCGCCTCAGCAGGCTCGCCAGTTGCGGCAAAGGCGAGGACGGACCGGACAGCACATCCTGCGCATCATGGATTTCCGAGGCGATCTTCTCCACCCGCATCATCGACGCGCGCAATTCGGCAAGGTCCGTCTCCTCACCCGGCTGCGGATCGAGCTTCGTCAGTTCCGCCACCGCAGCCCGCAAATAGTCGGCCTCGCGCGCGGCCGCCGCCACCTTGGCGCGGTGTCGCGACAGCTCCTGCTCGCAGGCACGCCAGTGCCGCCATGCCTCGCCCGTCGAGCGGACGGCGCCGAGATGACCGCCGAAAGCGTCGAGCACCTCGCGGTGCGCGCCGGGATCGACCAAAGCGCGTTCATCGTGCTGGCCATGGATCTCGACCAGTGCACGGCCGACATCACGCATCAAGGTCACGCTCGAAGGCTGATCGTTGACGAAAACGCGGGTGCGGCCATCCGCCGTCTGCAAGCGGCGCAGGATGATGTCGCCGTCATCCTCGATGGCGTTGTCGGCAAGCAGCGTGCGGGCCGGATGGTTGCGCGGCACGTCGAAGACCGCGATGACCTGGCCTTGCGCCGCCCCATGGCGCACCAGCGATGCGTCGCCGCGCGCGCCGAGCGCCAGCGACAAGGCATCGAGCAGGATGGATTTGCCGGCGCCGGTTTCGCCGGTCAGCACCGAAAGACCCGGCTGGAAGTCGATATCCAGCTTCTCGATCAGGACGATATCGCGGATCGACAGTCTGGAAAGCATCAGAACCCGAATCTAGAACGGCACGCGACCATTTGCAGCCGCAGCGCCGCACTATCTTTTTGTTTGAGCATCGGATCAATCCGAAAAAGCGCTTCGTGCGCTTCGGTCCGACAAACAAAGAAAAACCAAGCAGACGGCGCGTTGGCGAAGCCCGCGAGCTTGCTTGGGGTCAGGCGCCGGTGATCATCTTCCCGGCCTTGGATATCCACGACCCGGCATTTTCGCGCGGTGCAAGCCCATTGCTCTGCAGGAGCTTGTAGGAATCCTTGTACCACTGGCTGTCAGGATAATTGGTGCCGAGCACTGCGGCGGCGGTCTGCGCCTCGGAGGTCAGGCCCATCGCGTAATAGCTTTCGGTCAGGCGGGCAAGCGCCTCCTCGACATGGCGCGTGTTGGAATAGGTCTCCACCACGGTGCGGAAGCGCTTGACGGCGGCGATGTATTCGCGGCGCTCGAGATAGTAGCGGCCGATCTGCATTTCCTTGCCGGCCAGCTGATCGTTGGCGAAGCGGATCTTTTCCTTGGCGTCGTCGACATATTCCGATGTCGGCCAGCGCGTCACCAGATCCTGCATCGTCTGAACGGTCTGACGCGCTTCTTTCTGGTCCTGCGTCACGTCCTTGATCTGGCGGTAATAGCTCAAGCCGATGATGTACTGCGCGTAAGCGGCGTCATCGGTCGACGGATAGAGCGTGAGATAGCGCTTGGCCGAGCCGATCGCCTCGTCGTAATTGCCCTGGCGATAGTCGGCGAAAGCGCCCATCACCATCGATTTGCGGGCCCACTCCGAATAGGGGTGCTGGCGGTCGACAGCGTCGAACTTGCGGCTAGCCTCTTGCAGGCGTCCGGCGTTGAGATTGGCGAGGCCCTGATTGTAGAGAACATCGGCCGGCTCGGTCTGGTCGACATAGGTCGACAGGTCGATATCTTTCTCCGACGACATGCAGGCCGACAGGAAGAGCGATGGAACAACCACCGAAAGCGCCAGGAAAACAGCCCTCCGCGGCGCTTTCAATTGACCGACTCGCTTGAAGAACATGATTGGATTCCGCCCTTTCGGCGTTATTTTAATGTCCGCTGCACGCCGTTGTCTCAAAACTGGTCCCCACTTTTGAGCGCCATGCACTAATCGACGGCAGCAGCCATAAACCATTACCGCCTTGCCCGGCAACGCTATCTCCGGCCAATCGCGCATTTTTATGGCGGCCGGACACAGCTTGAATATCGGTGCAATTTCACCGACAGGTGGTGCATTCGTGCAACACCGGCCGCTCGCCACGGAACCCTAGAAATGAAAAAAATCAGATCATCCAGGGCGCGTAGAGCGGTGCGTTGACGGCGTTCATCTCGGCGCTGCGGCCGCGCTCGCGACGTGTCGTCTCGACGATTTCGAACGCGGTGCGGTCGGACAGCAGCCGGCGCAGAGCCGCGGCATTCATCCTGTGACCGCCGCGATAGGAACGGAAGCAGCCGATGAAGCGGGCGCCGGCCAGCGCTAGGTCGCCCATGGCGTCCAGCGTCTTGTGGCGCACGAATTCGTTGGGATAGCGCAGGCCGCCCATGTTGATGACGCGGTTGTCGTCACCGATCACCAGCGAATTCTCCAGCGAGGAGCCGAGCGCGTAGCCGGCGGCCCACAGCCGCTCGACATCCTTCATGAAGCCGAAGGTGCGGGCGCGCGCGATGTCGCGGCGGAAGATATCGGCATTGAGGTCGGACGCAAACAGCTGACGGCCGATAGCCGGGCTTTCGAAGTCGATCTCGATCTCGAAACGGGTGCCGTCATAGGGTCTGAATTCCGCCCAGGAGGCGCCGTTCTCGATGCGGACCGGCTTGATGACCCTGATATAGCGGCGCTTGACCGACAGCGTCTCGATGCCGGCCTGGTCGATCGCTTCGACGAACGCCATGGCGCTGCCGTCGAAGATCGGAACCTCGGAACCATCGATCTCGATGGCGACATTGTCGATGCCGACCCCGAACAGCGCCGCCATGATGTGCTCGACCGTGGCGATGTGTTCGCCAGCGGGATCACCAAGCATCGTGCATAGGTCGGTGGCGCCGACTTCCGAGACCAGGGCGCGGAACTCGCGGCCCTGCTCTGCACCGTCGAAAAGCTGGAAAACGACGCCGGTGTCGGCATCCGCCGGCACGAAGCTGATGGACACTTCCTTGCCGCTGTGGACGCCGGTGCCGGTAAGCGACGCGCGCGTCTTCAATGTCGTCTGATAGTCGTGCAAGACAATCCCCATAAGCCCGTAATGCCTAGGTCCGCTTCTCCAGCCCGAGGGCGCGGCTCTTGTGTGAATCGGCAGGCAGGGTCACTTCCCCCGAAATCCCGGCAAACCGACGATGGTAGGCAGCGAAGATAATGTCCCGTCAGGGAGACTCCAAATCACGGTTTCTTACTCCGTGTAACCGCGAACTGAAGCAGGCACGACTTTGTAAGTGATTGAAATCACACAACTTAAAACGTTAACAGGCAAGCGATTCCTCGCTTGCCTGTTAACAATCGTTACAGTCCGTTTACCAGTCAGTTGGCCTGGCGGCGCAGGAACGCCGGAATCTCCAGCTGATCGTCTTCCTGAGTCGCCCTCACCTGCGGTGTAAGACGGCCGTGGTCGTCGAGCTGGCCACGGCGCGGTGCGTAGAGCTGCGCGTCCTGGCTGGCAAGACGGCGCACTTCGGGTGCGGCCTGGCGCAGCTTGGGTTCGCGCGGCTGCGCCGGCTGCAGCCGCGCAGGCTCTTCTTCGCGGCGGGTCAATCCGTTGGTCAGGCGCTTCAGCAGGCCCATCGGTCCGCTGTTGTTCTCGTGGTCGGCCGGGCGGCTCTTGGCATCCACCTCGGCCTTGACGACGGGCGGAAAGTCCTCGACGCGCGGCATACGCTGCGGCGCCATGGCAACCGGCTGCGGGGCTTCGCGCAGCATCTCGCGCGGCTGCGGAGCCGGCTGCGTCTGCTGGACCACGGGCTGCGGCATCGGCTGAGCTGGCGGCGCCTGGAAGATCTTGCTCTGCGGGCGGAAGTCTTCAGCGTGAGCCGGAGCCGGGCGCGCCTGTGCCATGGCCGCGGCATTGGCTTCAGCCAGCTGGATGGCTTCGGCGACCGGGTCGATGGCACGCGGTTCGTAGGCGGTCTGCTGGACCGGCGCCGGGCGGTTTTCCACCGCGGCAACGGCCGGGCGGCTGGCTGGCTTCGGAGGCACCGTGCGGATCGAGATCGGCGCGGCGGCGATTTCCGCCGCCGACTTGTCGATACCGGTGGCAACCACCGAGACGCGGATGACGCCTTCGAGTTCCTCGTCGAAGGTGGCGCCCAGGATGATGTTGGCGTCCTGATCGACCTCCTCGCGGATACGGGTTGCCGCTTCGTCGACCTCGAACAGCGTCAGGTCGCGGCCGCCGGTGATCGAGATCAGCAGGCCCTTGGCGCCCTTCATAGAGGTCTCGTCGAGCAGCGGGTTGGCAATCGCCGCCTCAGCGGCGGCCATCGCGCGGCCCTCGCCCGAAGCTTCGCCGGTCCCCATCATCGCCTTGCCCATCTCGCGCATGACGGAACGGACGTCGGCGAAGTCGAGATTGATCAGGCCTTCCTTGACCATCAGGTCGGTGATGCAGGCAACACCGGAATAGAGCACCTGGTCGGCCATGGCGAAGGCGTCGGCGAAGGTGGTCTTGTCATTGGCCAGCCGGAACAGGTTCTGGTTAGGGATGACGATCAGCGTATCGACGCATTTCTGCAGTTCCTCGATGCCGAAGTCCGCGGTCTTCATGCGGCGCTGGCCTTCGAAATGGAACGGCTTGGTGACGACGCCGACGGTGAGGATGCCCTTTTCGCGCGCGGCGCGGGCAACGACCGGAGCAGCACCCGTACCGGTGCCGCCGCCCATCCCGGCGGTGACGAAGCACATATGGGTGTTGGTCAAGTGATCGAGGATCTCATCGATGCACTCTTCCGCCGCCGCACGGCCGACTTCCGGCTGCGAGCCGGCGCCGAGGCCTTCGGTGACATGCGCCCCAAGCTGGATCAGGCGGCCTGCCTTCGACATGGTCAGCGCCTGCGCGTCGGTGTTGGCCACCACGAACTCGACACCGCGCAAACCGGCGGTGATCATGTTGTTGACGGCATTGCCGCCGCCGCCGCCGACACCGAACACGGTGATGCGTGGCTTTAGCTCGGTGATGTCCGGCTTTTGCAGATTGATGGTCATTGTCTCCGTCCTTTGCCTTTCACGCCGCTTCGCCGCCGCGGCCGCCTATGGGGCTGTCCCCGTCAATTAGAAACTGTCTCTCAACCACTGACTCATGCGATGCAGTTTTCCGCCCGTTCCGGTCATTCTGAGACCGGAAATTCCTTTCGCCGGATGGCTCTCGAAGCTCGCCATCTGCGGATAGATCAGAAGCCCCACCGCGGCCGAGAAGGCCGGCCCCTTCGCCGCTTCCGGCAGGCCGGCCACGCCGAGCGGACGGCCGATGCGCACATTGCGTCCCAGAATGCGGCGCGCCGCCTCCGGCAGGCCGGCAAGCTGGCTGGCGCCGCCGGTCAGAACGACACGCTTGCCCACCGCATTGCCGTAGCCGGACTTGTTCAGCCGGTCGCGCAGCAGTTCCAGCGTCTCGTCGATACGGGCGCGCACGATGCGCGTCATCACCGAGCGCGGGATCTGCAAAGGCACGTCGCCATCGTCGCCGATCGGCTGGATCGAGATCAGGTCGCGGTCGTCGGCGCTACCCGGCAGCGCCGAGCCATGCATCACCTTCAGCCGCTCGGCGGCATCGAGCGAGGTCGAAAGCCCCTTGGCCATGTCAAGCGTGACGTGATTGCCGCCGATGGCGATGGCATCGCCATGGACGAACTTGCCTTCCGAAAACACCGAGATCGTCGTCGTGCCGCCGCCCATGTCGATGCAGGCCGCGCCCATTTCCAGTTCGTCGTCGACCAGGGCCGCCAGCCCGCTGGCATAGGGCGTCGCCACCATGCGCTCGACCGACAGATGCGAACGGTTGATGGAAAGCTCCAGGTTGCGCATCGGAGCGGCGTCGCCGGTCAGCACATGCATGTCGACGCCGAGTGCGTCGCCGACCATGCCGCGCGGATCGCGCACGCCGCGTTCGGCATCCAGCGAGAAGCCGACCGGAAGCGAATGGATCACCTCGCGCTCGGCCTTCAGCGCCTGCTTGGCGCCGGCGCCGAGAACGCGCTTGATGTCGGCCTCGTCGGCCTCGTGGCCGCCAAGGTTGATGGTTGCCGAGAAGGCTTCGCTCTTCAGCCGGCCGGCTGTCATGTTGACGATCAGCGAATCGACGGTCAGCCCGGCCATGCGCTCGGCCGCGTCGACGGAAAGGCGGATGGCATGCTCGGCGCGGTCGAGATCGACGACGACGCCCGACTTCACGCCTTGTGACTTCTGATGGCCGATGCCGATCACCTGGATCCGGTGCGAACGGCCACGCAGCAGCTTGCCGTCATCGCTCGGCTTCAGCTTGGCCACCATGCAGCAGACCTTGCTCGAACCGACATCCAGCACCGTCAAGGTGCCGGACCGGCGTGACGAGGCATCGCCATGACCGCCAAGCCAGCTCATATCTTCGTCTCCGGCTTGCGCTTCAGGCTCTTGGGTTTTTCGTTGAGTGCGGCTTCGCGCTGCGTCGCCGCCTCGGGCGTCAACTGCACGACCAGCCGGTCGGTCAGGCGCATGTCGACGGCGGCGATATCGCGCGACAACAGGCCCATGTCATGGTCCATCTTGACGAGTTCGGCGAGCGCCTGATCCTCGCCGTCCTCGGGAAGCTTAATGGTGATGCCATTGTCCAGCTTCAGGTCCCAACGCCGCTCACCCACGCGGATATAGCCTTTGATCCGATCCGCGAGATCTGGATATTTTTCGATCTTGGCCAGGAAGTCAGGCGCGCTCGCAGGCGCGCCAGTGCCGATCAGCAGCGGCAGCAGCACCTGCTTGCCGCCCGAGAACGGCGCGATCACGGCGCCATCCTTCTCGATGACGGACAGCTCATCACCCTGCTGCCAGAGCGCGAAGGCGGCGCGCTCCTCGACACGCACTTCCAGCGTGTGCGGATAAACCTTGCGCACCGCCGCGACCTCGATCCACGGCAGGGTGTCGATGCGCTCCCGCGCGGCCTCGGCGTCGAAGCCGATCAGGGATGTCCAGCCGTCGAGTTCGAGCCTGTCGAGGATATCGATCTCCGAGGTCTGGCGGTTGCCGACCACCTTGACCTGATCGACGGCAAAGCCAGTACGGGCAGTGATGCTCTGGACGATGCCGTCGATATGGCCGCCGAGATAGGCGCCATAGGCTCCGCTCGAGGCGATCAGCACGGCCGACATCATGGCAGCGGAAAAGCGCGGCGCCTGGAACTCCCCGACACCGAGGCGCGCCAGAATGCGCACCGGACGGCGAAGCACGCGCGGCAGCACGAAATGGCCTGATGACAACGGCAGGCCGAACAGCGTCGGCTCGGCCGCGCCCCTCTCCTTACCTTGTCCCCATTTCAACGCAGACACGAAGCGTCCTCCACCATCCAACTCAACAAATCGCCAAACGAGTGCCCGGCCTGGGCGGCGATTTCAGGCACCAAGGACGTCGGCGTCATACCCGGCTGGGTGTTGACCTCGAGCCATACAATCTCGCCGTTTTCGGAATGCCGATCGTCATAACGGAAGTCCGACCGGGAAACGCCCCGACAGCCGATCGCTTGGTGAGCCTTGAGCGCCAGTGTTTGTATTTTTTGGTAAATATTCGGTGAAACTTTTGCGGGGCATTCGTGCTTTGATCCCCCAGCGACATATTTTGAATCATAGTCGTAGAAGGAATGGCCGGTCGGGATGATTTCGCAGACCCCCAGCGCCACATCGCCCATCACCGCGCAGGTCAGCTCACGGCCATGGACGTAGCGCTCGACCATGACGGTATCGCCATATTTCCATTCGGACGAGCCGATCACCTGCGGCGGATGCGACTGGCCTTCATGCACGATGACGACGCCGAAGCTCGAACCCTCATTGACCGGCTTGACCACATAGGGCGGCTTCATCGGGTGCTTGTTCTGAATGGCGAAGCGGCTGGCAACCTTCGATTCGGCGACCGGAACACCGACCGATTTGGCAACCCGCTTGGCCTGCTCCTTGTTCATGGCCAAAGCCGAGGCGAGCACGCCGGAATGGGTGTAGGGAATGCCGAGATACTCGAGGATGCCCTGGACGGTACCGTCCTCGCCAAAAGGGCCATGCAGCGCGTTGAAGACGACATCGGGCTTGAGTTCGGCAAGCACGGAGCCGACATCGCGCCCGACATCGACGCGGGTGACCTGGTAGCCCTCCTGATCGAGCGCATCGGCGCAAGCCTTCCCCGAAGACAAAGACACGGGCCGCTCGGACGAAAAACCACCCAGCAGGACAGCCACATGCTTGCTTTTCATTCCCCGGTATCCCCTCTCACGGCGGACCAAAAACCAAGATTTTCCGCAACATTGAGTCCGAGTCTCCCGGCAGGTTGCCCCCCAGACGGAAAAACGCGGGTAACGCGTCGAACGACTCAAATCAGGAAACGCTTTCGAGCAGAGAATCAGAGAGTTGATTCACTGGCAAGTGCTTACGATTCCGAGAGATTCACTTTCTGAGAAAATGGATGCGAAAAGCGTGTCGTTGAGTCTTTGCGGCAACGGCCGCGAGCCGTTTCGAACCTTTTGAAGTTCATGCATCACATGAACTTCAAGGCGGGCTAGAGAAGCTGCCCGAGAAACTCCTGGACGGCATGTCCCGGCCGGAAATTGCCGATGCGCTGGATTTCCCAATGCAGCCGGATACCGGAATTCTCCAGCACCCGCGTGCGCACCGTCTCGCCGAGATATTCAAGGTCGTAGCCGGTCGCGGTTCCCGTGTTGATCATGAAGTTGCAATGCATCGGCGACATCTGCGCGCCACCGATCATCAGGCCGCGGCAGCCAGCCTTGTCGATCTCCTTCCAGGCCGATGTGCCTTCCGGATTCTTGAAGGTCGAGCCGCCGGTCTTCTCGCGGATCGGCTGCACGGTCTCGCGGTGGTTCTGCACGGCATCCATCGCCGCCTTGATCGCCGCCTTGTCCTCGGCAAAGCCTTCGAACACGGCCGAGGTGAAGATCAGCCCGGCAGGTGCCGCCGAATGACGGTAGGCATAACCCATATCGGCATTGCTCAGCGTCTGCACATTGCCCTTGCGGTCGAGCGCGCGTACCTCGACGACGCGCTCGCGCGTCTCGACGCCATTGGCACCGGCATTCATCCGCAGCGCGCCGCCGATGGCGCCCGGAATGCCATGGTAGAAATGAAAGCCGCCAATGCCTGCCTCGAGCGCCACCGCGGCGACGCGCTTGTCAGGCGTGGCCGCGCCGGCCTTGATCCTGATCGGCGAAATGACTTCCGCTTCACCAAACCCCTTGGCTGAAAGCCTGACGACAAAGCCCGGAATACCGCCGTCGCGGACCAGAAGGTTCGAACCGACGCCGACGATGGTCAGCGGTATTTCCTCCGGAACGGCTTTGAGGAACGCGGCGAGGTCCTCCTCATCGGCCGGCTGGAACAACGCTTCCGCCAGGCCACCGGCACGGAACCAGGTGATCTTGTCCATCTCGGCATTCGGCGTCATACGGCCGCGCAGGCCGGCAAGCCGGTCGCCAAGTTTGTCGATCAGGGCCTGGCCGTGCATCATGAGACCGTCCCGCCAAGCTCCTTGGGCAACGCATAGGCCCATTGGGTGATGTTGCCGGCGCCAAGGAAGACGACGAAATCGCCTGATTTGGCCAGATCGCGGATGATGGGCGCGATTGCCGCCGGCCCCTCGATGTAGCGCGCGTCACGATGGCCGCCGGCGCGGATGCGCGATACCAGCGCGTCCGAGCTGACGCCGTCGATCGGCTCCTCGCCGGCCGCGTAGACCGGTGCCACCATCACCGTGTCGGCGTCGTTGAAGCAAGCGGAAAACTCGTTGAACAGATCATGCAGCCGGGTGAAGCGATGCGGCTGCGCAATGGCGATGACGCGACCCTTGGTGGCGCTGCGCGCCGCCTTCAGCACCGCCGAGATCTCGACCGGATGGTGGCCGTAATCGTCGAACACATCGACGCCGTTCCACGAGCCGGTATGGGTGAAGCGGCGCTTGACGCCGGCGAAGGACGACAGGCCCTTCTTGATCGCCTCGGCCGACAGGCCAAGCTCATGCGCGACGGCGATGGCGGCGGTCGCGTTGGAGACGTTGTGACGGCCGGGCATCGGCAGGCGCAGGCCTGCTATGGTCGTCTGGCCGCCGGTCTTGCGGTCACGGATCACCACGTCGAATTCCGAAATGGCACCCGCCATGCGGTGGTTGGTGAAACGCACATCGGCTTGCGCGTTCTCGCCATAGGTGACGATGCGGCGGTCCTCGATGCGGCTGACCAGCGCCTGCACCTCGGGATGATCGGTGCACATCACGCCAAAACCGTAGAACGGCACGTTCTCGACGAACTGGCGGAACGCCTCGCGCACCTTGTCGAAACTGCCATAGTGATCGAGATGCTCGGGATCGATGTTGGTGACGACCGCGATCTCGGCCGGCAGCTTCAGGAAGGTGCCGTCGCTCTCGTCGGCCTCGACCACCATCCATTCGCCGTCGCCCATGCGGGCATTGGTGCCATAGGCGTTGATGATGCCGCCGTTGATGACGGTCGGATCGAGCCCGCCGGCATCGAGCAAGGTCGCCACCATCGAGGTCGTCGTCGTCTTGCCATGCGTGCCGCCGATGGCCACCGCCTGTCGGAAGCGCATCAGTTCGGCCAGCATCTCGGCCCGGCGCACGATCGGCAGCAGCTTTTCGCGCGCGGCCTTGAGTTCCGGATTGGATTTCTTGATCGCCGTCGAGACGACCACAACCTCGGCATCGCCGAGATTTTCGGCCTTGTGGCCGACAAAGCATTCGATGCCCTTGTCGCGCAGCCGCTGGACATTGGCGCTCTCGGCCTGGTCGGAGCCTTGCACCTTGTAGCCGAGATTGTGCAGCACTTCGGCAATGCCGCTCATGCCGATGCCGCCAATGCCGATGAAATGCACAAGGCCGATGGTCTCCGGCATCTTCATGCGTGCGTCCCTTCCCTGAAATCCGAAACGGCTTTTTTGGACGCAATAGCCTCTGTGAGATCGGCGAGCAACCGTGCCGCGTCCGGCCTGCCGGCCGATTTCGCGCCAGCCGCCATCGCCGCCAGCCGCTCGGGGGCGTCCATCAGCCCGCCGATGAGCGCTGCGATCCGTTCGGGCGAAAGCGAGGATTGCGGGTGCACCTCGCCACCGCCGGCGGCGGCAAGGGCCGCCGCGTTCGCCGCCTGGTCGTGATCAAGCGCGTACGGGTAAGGCACCAGCAGCGCCGGCCGGCCGATGACGGCGATCTCGGAGACGGTCGAAGCGCCGGAGCGCGAGATCACCAGATGCGCGGCCGCCATACGTGCCGCCATGTCGGTGAAGAAGGGTGAGACCTCGACAGCGACGCCAAGGGCGGCATAAGCGGCCTTGACGCGCGCCACGTCGTCCGCGCGCGCCTGCTGCGTGATCACAAGCCGCTTGCGCTGGGCATCGGAAAGCAGCGCGATCGCCCCCGGCACTGCGTCGGAAAAGAACTGGGCGCCCTGGCTGCCGCCGAACACCAGCAGGCGGAACGGCTGTTCCCCGGCCGACGCCGCATAAGCCGTCTTGGCCGCTTCCAGCACGGCGGGCCTGACCGGATTGCCCGTCGTCACCGTCTTGGCGCCGATGGCACTGGTGTCCTGCGGCAGGAAGCCGCCGGCGATCGCATCGACACGGCCGGCCAGCGCCCGGTTGGCGCGGCCCATCACCGCATTCTGCTCATGGATCAGGGTCGGCACCTTGCGCCGTGTCGCCGCGTAGAGCGGCGGCAAGGTCGGATAGCCGCCGAAGCCAACCACCGCATCCGGCTTGATCCTGGCGATGATGGCGGAAGCCTGACGCACGCCGCGCCAGATTTTCCAGAAGGCACCAAGCAGGGCAAAGGGATTTTTCGAACCCATCGTTGCCGACTGGATCGGATGGATGGCTGCCGCCGGGAAATGGCCGGCAAACCGCTCGGCACGGTCGTCGGTCGCCAGATGCACCAACCAGCCGCGCCCGTTCAGCTCATGCGCCAGCGCCTCGGCCGGGAAAAGATGCCCACCGGTTCCGCCCGCCGCGAGAAGGATGACGCCTCTGGCCATATCACTCCGCCGGCACGGCGCGCTGCGACAGGCCAAAGCCCATCTGCTTGCGCTTTTCGGGCCGCTTGCGTGTCAGCGCCAGAACCATGCCCATCGAGATGGCGATGGCGATCTGCGAGGAGCCGCCATAGGAGATGAACGGCAGCGTCATGCCCTTGGCCGGTACAAGCTGCAGGTTGACGCACATGTTGATGACAGCCTGCAGGCCGAACACGGTGACCAGGCCGCCGACCGCATAGCGGGTAAAATCGTCATGCTCCTTCAGCGCCGTGTTGAGGCCGCGCAGCACGATGAACGCGAAGATCGACATGATGAAGAAGCACATGATCAGCCCGAACTCTTCGCCGGCGACCGAGAAGACGAAGTCGGCATGGCTGTCGGGAATGACCCGCTTGACGGTGCCCTCGCCCGGCCCGACGCCGAACCAGCCGCCATTGATCAGCGCCTCGCGCCCCATGTCGACCTGGAACGTGTCGCCTTCGCCGGTGAGGAACTTGTCGATGCGCAAGGCAACGTGCGGAAACACCGTATAGGCGGCAAAGACACCGCCGACGCCAGCGGCACCCAGCGCGACGATCC
Source organism: Mesorhizobium sp. M1338 (assembly GCF_040318045.1). Taxonomy (NCBI): domain Bacteria; kingdom Pseudomonadati; phylum Pseudomonadota; class Alphaproteobacteria; order Hyphomicrobiales; family Phyllobacteriaceae; genus Mesorhizobium; species Mesorhizobium sp. M1338. Next base: position 95,453 of record NZ_JAMYLL010000005.1, read on the forward strand.
ACAGCCATGGCAGCCCCGCCATGAAGAACATGATGCCCCAGGTGCCGGTCGTCAGCATGGTCTGGCCGAGGTCCGGTTGCGCCACCAGCAGCGACACGACTAGCACCAGCAACAGCATGGCGAACAGATTGCCCGGAATGTCGGGCTGGCGCTTGTGCTCGGCAAACAGCCAGGCGCACATGATGACGAAGGCGGGCTTGAGGAATTCCGAGGGCTGGATCGACAGGCCGGCAAGCGACACCCAACGGCGCGCCCCCTTCACCTCGACGCCGATGTAGAGCACCGCCACCATCAGCACCAGCATCAGGCACAGCATGATCAGCGCCATGCGCCGGATCTGCCTGGAATCGAGGAACGACACGGCCAGCATCACGCCGAGCGCCGGCACCGTGAAGATGATCTGCCTGGTGGCGAAGTGGAAACTGTCGAGACCGATGCGTTCGGCCACCGCCGGGCTGGCGGCGAAGGACAGCACGATGCCGAGCCCCATCAACGACAGGAACGCTGCCAGGAACCAGCGATCGATCGTCCACCACCAGGTCGCAACCGGGCTTTTGTCGAGACGGCTCTGCATTATCGTGCCCCTCCGATGGGTTTCATACCCTCGATAGCATTCGCAGCTTGCCTGAAGGCTTCGCCGCGGACTTCGAAATTCTTGAACTGGTCGAAACTCGCGCAGGCCGGCGACAACAGCACCACCGCCTCGCTGCTGTCGTCCTGCGCCGCATCATGTGCGGCGTGCTCGACCGCCGCGGCCAGCGTGCCTGAAATCTCATAGGGCACGGCCTCACCCAGCGTCGCCGAAAAGGCAGGCGCGGCCTCGCCGATCAGATAGGCCTTGGCGATGCGCGGGAAGAACCCGCGCAACGGCTCGATGCCGCCTTCCTTGGGCAGGCCGCCGGCAATCCAGTAGATGCGCGCAAAGCTCGACAAAGCCGGTGCCGCCGCATCGGCGTTGGTCGCCTTGGAATCGTTGATGAACAGCACATGGTCCTTGCGGCCGACCTGCTCCATCCGATGCGCGAGGCCGGGAAAGCTTTCCAGCCCTGACTGGATTTCGCCAAGCTCCAGTCCGACCTTGAGGCAGGCGGCGACCGCAGCCAGCGCGTTCTGCGCATTGTGCTGGCCGCGCAGCGAGCCGATGCCTTCAAGGAATGCGACACGGCTGTAGCGGCCGTGCACGGCCTCCATCAGATCGCCGCCGTCGGCGAAATAGCCGTCGGTCAGCGGCAGCCGCTTGGAAATGCGGATGACATGCCGCCCCGCTCGCTCCAGCCGTTCGGCGATCTGCGCGCACCAGGAATCGTCGATGCCGACGATCGCCGTCTCGCTGCCGGCCACCAGCCGCTCCTTGATCGCGGCGTAGTGCTGCATGGTGCCGTGGCGGTCGAGATGGTCGGGCGTCAGGTTGAGCAGGATACCGGCCGTCGGGTCGATCGAGGGGGCGAGGTCGATCTGATACGACGAGCATTCGACCACATAGTGCCGATCGGGCCGCGGCGGATCAAGTGTCATCACCGCGCGGCCGATATTGCCGCCCATCTGGGTGTCGCGCCCGGCTGCTTTCAGGATGTGCGCGGTCAGCGCGGTCGTCGTCGACTTGCCGTTGGTGCCGGTGATGGCAATGAAGGGCGCCGTTGGCGCGCCGAGCATCCGTTCGCGGCAGAAAAGTTCGATGTCGCCGATGATCTCGACACCGGAACCGCGCGCCAGCTCCACCGTCCAGTGCGGCTTGGGATGCGTCAGCGGCACGCCCGGCGACAGCACGAAAGCCGAGAACTTGGCCCAGTCGGCCCCGCGCAAATCGGCGGTTGCGATCCCGGCGGCGGCGGCCTTGGCGACGCTTTCGGGATTATCGTCCCAGGCCAGCACGTCCGCTCCGCCCGCAATCAGCGCGCGCGCCGTCGCGATCCCCGAGCCACCGAGCCCGAAGAGCGAAACGCGCTTGCCTGAAAAGGATGCGGCGGGGATCAAGCGGCCTCCTATCTCAGCTTGAGGGTCGACAGGCCGACCAGAGCCAGGATGACGGCGATGATCCAGAAGCGGATCACCACCTGGCTTTCGGTCCAGCCGAGCTTTTCGAAATGATGGTGGATCGGCGCCATCAGGAATACCCGCTTGCCGGTCATCTTGAAATAGCCGACCTGGATGATGACGGAAAGGATTTCGACGACGAACAATCCCCCGACGATGACCAGCACGATCTCGTGCTTGGTGGCGACCGCCACCGTGCCGATCAGGCCGCCCATGGCCAGCGAGCCGGTGTCGCCCATGAAGATCGCCGCCGGCGGCGCGTTGAACCAGAGGAAGCCGAGGCCGGCACCGATGACCGCGCCAAGCACGACAGCCAGTTCGCCTGTGCCGGGCACGAAATGGATCTGCAGATATTCGGCGAAGACGGCGTTGCCGGAGAGATAGGCGATGACGCCGAAGGAGGCCGCCGCGATCATGATCGGCACGATCGCCAGTCCGTCCAGGCCATCGGTCAGGTTCACAGCATTGCCGGCGCCGACGATGACGAAGCAGGAGAACGGAATGAAGAACCAGCCGAGATTGACGATGAATTCCTTGGCGAAGGGAAATGTCAGCGACGAGGAGAACGGCGCCTGGCCGTTATGCATGATCACCCATGCGGCGATGCCGGCGATGACAAATTCGAGCGCCAGCCGCGCCTTGCCGGAAAAGCCGAGATGCGACTGCTTGGTCACCTTCAGGTAGTCGTCATAGAAGCCGATCGAGCCGAAGCCCAGCGTCACCAGCAGCACCACCCAGACATAGATGCTCGACAGGTTCGCCCACAAAAGCGATGAGCCGATGATGCCCGACAGGATCATCAGCCCGCCCATGGTCGGCGTACCTGCCTTCTTGAAATGCGTCTGCGGCCCGTCGGCGCGGATCGGCTGGCCCTTGCCTTGCCGCAGCCGCAGCGAATTGATGATCGTCGGCCCGAAGATGAAGACGATCAGCGCCGACGTGATCAGCGCCCCGCCGGTGCGGAAGGTGATGTAACGGAAGACATTGAAGACCGAGACCTTGTCCGCAAAATCGACGAGCAGTGTAAACATGCGCTTTTGGTCCCCGACCTAGGTCTGTTTTCTGGTTGTCGATTCAGCCGGGAATTTGCCCAGCAGCGCATCGACCAGTTTTGCAAAACCGATGCCCTTCGACGATTTGATCATCACCACGTCTCCCGGTTTCAGGGCTGCAAGCAGCACCGGCTTCAACTCCTCGACGCCGGCGCGGTATTCCGTCTCGACCTCGCCGGGCAGTATCTCGGCCAGCGCCCGCATTTCCGGGCCAGCGAGAAAGACGGTCTGCGTGCCGGTGCCAACGATAAGGTCGGCGAGAGCCGCATGCAGCTTGGCCGAATGGTCGCCGAGTTCGAGCATGTCTCCGAGCACGGCGATGCGGCGGCCCTCGCCGGTCACCGGCGTCGCGTTGAGCAATGCCATGGCGGCAGCCATCGATGCCGGATTGGCATTATAGCTCTCGTCGATCAGCGTGATCGGTCCTCCCGGGTGGCCCGAAGTCGGGCCACCGGGATGGCGCAGCACATGGCGCTTGCCGCGCCCGCGCTCGGCCGAGAGATCGGCCAGTGCGAGTGCCACTCTGTCGAGATCTGCACCGACCAGATGCGCCGCACCCAGCACCGCCAACACGTTCTGCACCATGTGGCGGCCGGGCGCACCGATCCGCGCCGTCACCTCATGGCCGCTGATCCTGGCGGCGATGTCGGAATGATCCGCATGCAGTTCGCATTTGACCAGCTTGAAGGTCGAACGCGCATTCTCGCCGAAACCGTAGACGTGCTCGACACCGGCGGCTTGCGCCATCTTGTCGAGAAGCTTGAAGCGCGCATCGTCCCGGTTGAGAATGGCGGCGCCCTCAGGCTCCAGCCCTTCGAAAATCTCGGCCTTGGCCTTGGCGATCTCGTCCAGGTTGCGGAAGAAGCCAAGGTGGGCGGCCGCGATCATGGTGACGATGGCGACATGCGGCCTCACCATCTTTACCAGCGGCCGTATCTCGCCGGGATGGTTCATGCCGATTTCGAACACGGCGTAATCGCAATCGGCGGGCATGCGCGCCAATGTCAGCGGCACGCCCCAATGGTTGTTGAACGACTGCGCCGAGGCATGCACCTTGCCGACGGCCTGCAGCACGTGGCGCAGCGCCTCCTTGGTGGTGGTCTTGCCGGCTGAACCGGTCACGGCGATGATTTTCGCGCTCGAGCGGGCGCGCGACGCAACCCCGAGCTTTTCCAGCGCGACCAGCACATCCTCGACGACGATGATCGGCGCCGTCAGCCGGCCGAGCGACGGCAGCTTGCCTTCGGCCACCACCAGCACCCCGGCGCCGGCTTTGATGGCAGCGGTCGCGAAGTCATGGCCGTCCATCGCCTCGCCCTTGATGGCGAAGAAAGCGTCGCCCGGCTGCAGGCTGCGGCTGTCGATCGAAATGCCCGATATGCCGTCCGGCATCGGCCCGAGCGGCCGCCCGTCCATGGCGGCAACCAGCGTCTCGGTGGTCCACAGCAAGCTCATGCGGCGCGCTCCGCGAGTGCTGCGCGAACTTCCTCATGATCGGAGAAATGCAAGGTCTCGGAGCCGATCGTCTGGCCCTCTTCATGGCCCTTGCCGGCCACGATCAGCGTGTCGCCGGCATGCAGCATGGCGACCGCCTCGTGGATCGCCTGGCGCCGGTCACCGATCTCGATGGCGCCGGGAGCAGCCGCGAGAATGGCGGCGCGGATCGTTTCCGGCACTTCCGAGCGCGGATTGTCGTCGGTGACGATGACGACATCGGCAAGCCGCGTCGCGATTTCGCCCATGATCGGCCTTTTTCCTCTGTCTCGGTCACCGCCGCAGCCAAACACGACGATGACGCGGCCGGTGGTGAATGGGCGCACCGAGGCCAGCACGTTTTCCAGCGCGTCGGGTTTGTGGGCATAGTCGACATAGACCGGCGCGCCATTGGTAGCGGTGCCAACGAGGTCGAGGCGGCCCGGCGCGCCCTTCAGTTTCTCCAATGCCATCAAGACTTTGGCGACGGGTGTTCCCGTGGAAATGGCAAGCCCCGCCGAAACCAGCGCGTTCGATATCTGGAAGTCGCCGGCCAGCGGCAGGTCGATCTCGTAGAGCACGCCGTCGGCCTCGACCTCGGCGCGCTGGCGGTGGCGCTCGTGCTCGACCCGCTTCAGCCTGAGGAAATCGCCATGGCGACCGACCGTCAGCACCTCGAGCCCGGCGGCCCGGGCCGCCTCGATCGTCGGTGCCGCCCATGGATCGTCGGCAAAGATCACAGCCGGCGCGCCCTTCGGCAGCAGCGTGTCGAACAGGCGCAATTTGGCGCGGTGATAGTCCTCGATGGTCGGATGATAATCCATATGGTCGCGGCCGAGATTGGTGAAACCGCCGGCCGCCAGCTTCACGCCGTCGAGGCGGCGCTGGTCGAGCCCATGGCTGGAGGCTTCCATCGAGGCGTGGGTGACGCCGGCATCGGCCAATTCCCGCAGCAACTGGTGCAAGGCAACCGGATCGGGCGTCGTCAGCGAGCCATAGTCGTTGCGGCCAGGCGCCACCACCCCGGTGGTGCCGATCGAAGCGGCGGCATAACCCGCCTGCTCCCAGATCTGCCTGGTGAAGGCGGCGACCGACGTCTTGCCGCTGGTGCCGGTCACCGCGACCATGGTCTGCGGCTGCTTGCCGAAATAGCGGGCCGCACTCAGCGCCAGCGCCAGGCGCGGATCACCGACCGCCAGCACCGGAACCGACAGCCCGGCAATGGTGGCGCCCTTGCCCGTCACGATCGCCGCCGCACCACGCGCGGCGGCGTCGGCGGCATAAACGGCACCATCGGCCTTAGTTCCGGCGAGCGCAAAAAAGACAACGCCCGGTTTTACCTGGCGGGAATCCGACGAAATCCCGATGACCTCCAGATCGGCGGAAGTTGTTCCTTCGACTGGCAGGATACCGGCTAGATCTCTGAGCTTCATCGAGTCCCGTTCACCGCAACAAAATAGCGCGCAGTTACCGGCGCGCCCTAAGAATCACTGATAGGAAACCAGCGTTGCACCATTTTCATGGCTGAAATCTGGCTTCACGCCAAGCATGGCAGCCGCACGCCGGATAATGTTGCCCGCCATAACGCCCGCATTCGAGGCCGCGACGTCTGTCATGCCAGGCTTTTCAGGGTGCGGGGCGTCGGCGATCGTAAACACCAGGTATTGTGGATCGTCCATCGGAAAGGCGGCGACGAATGTATTGAAATTCAATTCCTTCGAGTAGCGGCCATTGATGACCTTCTCGGCCGTTCCGGTCTTACCGCCAACGCGATAGCCGGGCACTCTGGCGTTTCTGGCCGAGCCCTTCTCGGCGTTGAGCGTATAGAGATAGCGCATGCCGTCGACCGTCTTGTCGCTGACCACTTTCTTGGCCACCGCCATCGCTTCTTCCTGTGTACGGATCAGGAAGGTGGGGTTCATGAGGAAGCCGCCATTCATCAGCGCGGCGCAGCCGACAGCCGCTTGCAGCGGCGTCGTCGACACGCCATGACCGAAGGCGATGGTGAACGAATTGACCTGTTTCCAGACCTTCGGTTCAGTCGGGCGGGCGACTTCCGGCAGTTCGGTCTGCATCTTGTCCAAAATTCCAAGGCGATGCAGGAATTCGCGATGCCCCGCGATGCCGACCATTTCGGCCTCCCTGGCCGACCCGATGTTGGACGAATAGAGGAACACCTCCGGCAACGACAGCACACGGTTCTTGCCGTGGAAATCGTGAATGGCCTGATGGCCGACCCGGATTGGATGCGAAGCATCGAAGCGGCTCGCCATCGTCGCCCTGCCCGAATCGAGCGCCATGGCGGAGGTGAAGCTCTTGAAGGTCGAGCCCATCTCGTAGAGGCCCGCCGACATCCGATTCAGCCTGTCCTTGTCCTGTGCATTGTAAGGATTGTTCGGATCAAAATCCGGCACCGAGGCCATGGCCACTACTTCGCCGGTCTTGACGTTGAGCACAACGGCGCCAGCGCCCATGGCGCGATAGCGCTCCAGGCCGGCGGCAATCTCGTCGCGCACCACGTGCTGGACGCGCAGATCGATCGAAAGTTTCACCGGCTTGAGATCCTTGGCAACCGCGAGGCCCGATGCCTGCAGGTCGCTCAAGCCCTGCTCATCGACATATTTCTCCATGCCGGAGATGCCCTGGTTGTCGATGTTGGTAAGCCCGACAATGTAGGACGAGGTCTCGCCGCTCGGATAGAAGCGGCGCTTCTCGGTGCGGAAACCGAAGCCGGGAATGCCGAGCTGCATGATGTCGGACTGTTGCTTGGGCGTCAGCTGCCGCTGCAGCCAGACAAAGCCGGCGCCGCTCTTCAGCTTGCGATAAGTCTGCTCGTAGTCGATGTCCGGAAGCACCGTCGACAGCTTCTCGATCGCCTCGTCGGCGTCGACGATGCGGCGCGGTTCGGCAAACAGCGACGCCGTCTTGATGTCCGTCGCCAGCACTTCACCGTTGCGATCGACAATGTCGGGCCGCGATGCCGTCACCCGGCTTTGCGGGCCGCCCGACATGTCAGGGGTCTGGAAGCCGAGATAGACCAGGCGTCCCGAAATGGTCGAGAAGATACCGAAGAACACCGCCATCGTCATCACGATGCGCGTCCTGCCCTTGCCGCCGGTCGCCTTGCGGGCGCCCTCGACGACGATCGATCCGTCTTCACCCGTCCTGACGTGACGCTTCAGCAGTTTGCCGATCATTGGGCGATGCCTCCGGTCACCACGGGATCCCTGCTGCCCGGAGGTACTTGGTCGGAATTGTCGGCCATGCCGCCCTGGCGTCCGGACAGGATGTCCTGAATGTCCAGGGATTTGGCCGGCAGGTCGCCGATGCCGACGATCTGGCGAGCGCTGACCGGCTCGAGTTCGAGCTGCGACTTGTAGAGTTCGGCCAGCTTCTGCAGCCGCGATGGCTGGGTGAGCAGGCTCCAGTCGGCCTTGAGCAGGTCGATCGTGTCCTCCTCATAGCGGATCTGCGCATGGATCTTCTGCACTGAAGCCAATTGTTCCTCGGCCTCGCGCTTGGCCTTGTAGGTAAGGGCAGCCGCCGCAACCATGACGGCTATCAGGACGATGTCGCTGGTACGAAACACGTGCTTACCTCTCCCCCGGACGGTCGATGCCGGGAAGCTTTGGAAGGCCGAAAATCGAAAAGTCGCTGCCGCGCGCCGGCGCCTCGGTGCGGATTGCCGCGCGCAGCCTAGCCGAACGGGCGCGCGGATTGGCCGCCACCTCGGCGTCGCCGGCGGTCACGCCGCCACCCGCCTTGCGGAAGGTCGCGGTGCGCGCATGAGCCTCGGGCAGGTGACGCGAGCCGGTCGCGACGTCGGCCCGGTCGGCGATGAAACGCTTGACGATGCGGTCTTCCAGCGAATGGAACGTCACCACGGCGAGCCGTCCGCCCGGCTTCAGCGCGCGTTCGGCCGCGAACAGGGCCTTGGCCAGTTCGCCAAGCTCGTCATTGACGAAGATGCGCAGCGCCTGGAAGACGCGCGTGGCCGGATGGATCTTGTCCTTCGGCGCACGACCGATATGCGTCTCGATGGCGTCGGCGAGTTCCAGCGTCCGTTCGAACGGGCGCTTTTCGCGGCGAGCCTCGATCATGCGGGCAATGCGCCCGGCATGACGCTCTTCGCCGAGAAAGCCGAAGATGCGGGCAAGGTCGCCCGGCTTGAAGCTGTTGACGACGTCGGCGGCGCTCAAACCGGCCTGCGCCATGCGCATGTCGAGCGGCCCGTCGGCGCGGAACGAAAACCCACGCTCGGCCTGATCGATCTGCATTGAGGACACACCAATGTCGAGCACGACGCCGTCGGCACTCTCGACATGTTCGTCCAGCGTGGAGAACGGCGCCTGCACCAGCCGCAGCCGACCGCCCGACCGCGCCTCGAGATCGCGCCCGGCGGCGATGGCATCCGGATCGCGGTCGATCGCCACCACGGAGGCGCCCGTCGCCAGGATGGCCCTGGCGTAGCCGCCGGCGCCGAACGTGCCGTCGATGATCGTGTCGCCCTCCGCCGGCGCCAGCGCTTCCAGCACTTCGCCAAGGAGGACCGGAATGTGGCGGGCCGGTCCGCCAACGGCGTGCCCATCTACGGCGTGAGAAAGGTCATCGCCGTGGCCCACCGTCATTCCGGTCGCTCCCCAGCCTTCGTCCCCTGCCGAAGCTGCAAAAGCCGGGCCCGCGCCTGCGCCCCATAGGAAGCAAGTCGTCCCGGCTCCCAGATCTGAAAGAAATTGCCGCGTCCGACAAAGGTCACTTCCGCCGAAATGCCGGTGTGTTCGCGAATGAAATCGCTCATCGTGATGCGGCCGTCCTGATCGAGTTTCAAGAATGTTCCGTCGCCATGGCAAAAGAACGACATATCGTCCGCCGTCTGCAGGAAGGGATCTTCGAGTGCGATGCGCTGCTCGTAGCGGTCGAGCAGGTCGAGCCCGCCGACATCCATCGCCGGCAGATCGAGGCAGCGCAGGGCATAGAGTTCCGAATAGCCGCGCTTCTGCACAACGGCACGGAAATGCGCCGGAACGGATACCCGTCCCTTCGCATCGATCCTGCTCACCGTGTTCGAGAGAAACCGGTCCATTAAACGCTACAGCCGCTTGCGCCGCCGCACCCCTCTTCATCGTCTCGCACGCGCCGCCGCGGCGCGTTCCCCGCCCCGTACCAACCCCGTTCGCGCGGGCAAGAAACGGCAAACGCGCAGCCGCCGCGGCTGCCCGATTGGCGTACGCTTTACCCTGACGCGGAACGAAGGCTTTGATGTCTAAATGGGATATCATGGGGTACTATGGGCGTCAACGGGATGGCTTCACAAACACGCACGCCGCGACCAATGAGAGCAGCCCTGACGGCACGTCTCGTGTTTATGCTCTATTAAGCCTAACGAAGCGTTTAGAGCCGCCTGGCCCAACCGGACGCGCCTTGCCGCGAGGCGCTACCCGGCATAGCGTTTCGCCGCATCCGGTCGGTCACCAAAGGGTTTGAGAATCGATGTCTGAAACAGCGAACAGTCGCGCTGCGGCACTATCCCATCTGCGTAGCAGCGGGCTTGCCACGGGCGATTCCATCCCTCTGCCCCTGACCATGGCCGCCATTTTTCACGCGCCCGGCGACGCCACCGGTTTCAACCAGTACGGCCGCTTCAGCAACCCGACCTGGGATGCGGTCGAACATATACTGGCCCATCTGGAGGACGCGCCCTGCGTCGCCTTTCCTTCGGGAATGGCGGCGATCTCGGCAGCATTTTTTGCCGTGCTCAAGGCCGGCGATCGCATCCTGCTGCCTTCGGACGGCTATCACACGACACGGGCTTTGGCCGAACGCTTCCTGAAGCCCCTTGGCATCACCTACGATGTCAGGCCGACCTCGACCTTCCTCGATGGCGGCTTCGATGGATATCGCCTTGCCTTTGTCGAAACCCCTGCCAATCCGGGGCTGGATATCTGCGACATCGCGGCCGTAGCCGGCGCTGTTCACAAAGCCGGCGCGCTGCTGGTGGTCGACAACACGACGATGACACCCTTCGGCCAGCGCCCACTCGACCATGGCGCCGATATCGTCGTTGCCGCCGACACCAAGGCACCCAATGGCCATTCCGATGTGCTGTTCGGCCATGTCGCCAGCCGCAATGCCGAAATCATTGCCGCCGTGACCGGCTGGCGCGAGGTTTCCGGCAGCATTCCCGGTCCGTTCGAAGCCTGGCTGGTGCATCGCGGCCTGGAGACACTGGACGTGCGCTTCGATCGCATGTGTTCCTCGGCGGAAGTGATCGCGCGGCGGCTGAAAGGCCACCGGGCGATCAACGGCCTGCGGTTCCCCGGACTGGAAAGCGATCCGTCGCACAACCTCGCGCGCGCCCAGATGGAGCGCTTCGGCTTTCTGATCTCTTTCGAACTCGCCTCGGAGGACAAGGCCGAGGATTTCATCAACAATTGCGACCTGATCCAGGCCGCGACATCCTTCGGCGGCGTCCATACCTCCGCCGAGCGGCGCTTGAAGCGAGGCGATGCGGTTTCCGCCGGTTTCGTGCGCCTCTCGGTCGGCTGCGAGCCAGTGGAAGAGCTTTGGAAGGCGATCGAGACATCGCTGGACAAGATCAGCGGCTGACCGAATCGTTCACTGGCCGAGATCATCGGCTTCTATGTTGCGATGGCCGTGCAGCACGCGGATGATCTCGATCGCGCCGTCACCGACGCGATACAAGGTGAGATAGTCGCCAACGACCAGATGACGGATGCCGGGTGCAATATCGTCACGCGGCGCACCTGAGAAGGGATAAGTGGCCAGTTGCTGCCACCGTGCCTCGATGCGATCGAGCAACCGGTCGGCTGCGGCCTCGCTGTCGCGTGCAACATGAAGCCAGATCGCGATCAGATCGTCTTCTGCGCGCGCGTTCCGGACGATGGGGAGCAAATTCATGCTCCGTCGTCGGATCGCCAGCGCCTCCGCGCTTCAGCCTTGATGTCATCCATCGACGCAAATCGACCGGGGCCGCTGTCGATCCCTTCCTGCACCAGCTTGCGCAATTCCTCGACGGTGTAGCCATGCAGGTCGCGCCGGTCTTTCCATTGCCTGAGCGCATCACGGATTACCTCGCTCGCCGATGCGTATTCGCCGGCGGCGACCACATCGTCCACCGCCTGCGCCAATTCCGGCGACAGCGTTATGCTGCGTTTATCGACCTGTCCCATGATGGCTCCCGATATATTTTGCCGATCCATGGTACGATTTAATCGCACCAATTTCAAGCAATCGCCGGTCCAGGCTTGCATGGCGGATCGTCGAACAAACCTGAATCACCAGGCGCGCCCGAGGGCGCAACCTGCTGATCTCAAAGACTTCTCTTCGATATCATGGAGAGAATTGCCAGCTGGCCTGTAAGCCGGGTTTTGTATGGCCCTCGCCCCTTTCGGTGCGAGAACGTGGCGGCCATTCATCTTGGGCGCATGTTGCCATGCGCCTCACGCAACCTACCCGGACGGTGGGCCGGAAACAGCCCTCGAGGGTTTCCCCTCGCACCGCCCCTATTCGGTCTTGCTCCCGGTGGGGTTTACCGTGCCGCTCCTGTTGCCAGTCGCGCGGTGGGCTCTTACCCCACCCTTTCACCCTTGCCCCGAATCCGGCAAAGCCGAACCGTGGCGGTTTGCTTTCTGTGGCACTTTCCCTGGGGTCGCCCCCGCCGGCCATTAACCGGCACCGTGTTTCCATGGAGCCCGGACTTTCCTCACCCGCGGCCTTTCGGCGTTTGCGGGTGCGGCCGCCCGGCCAGCTGGCAAGGCGTATAAAGGGGTTCACGTCCGAAAACGCAAACGAAAAAGCAGACTTATGCGGGCGATCCAAGCGCGGCCATCTGCACCTTGACCTTGCCGCAATAGGCGGCCGACACCGGGTTCATTCGCGTTGCGGCGTGCCCGGCGTTGTATTTCAGAATCGTACCACAGGTCGTGCCACCGCCGAGATTCCGCGCCATGGCGAGGTATTTCATGCCGTATTTGATGTTGGTATCGGGATCGAACAGGCCCTTGGCGGAACCGCTATAGCCCATCATCCGCGCTGTTGCCGGCTTGATCTGCATCAGGCCGATCTCGCCGGCGCTGCCGACGATGTTGGGCCGGTAGTTGCTTTCGATCTTGATGACCGCCGTGGCGAGCGACACCGGCACGCCTTCGATCGCCGCATAGCGGGCAACGATTGCGGAATACTGGCCGCTGCTGGCCACCGCGGCCGTCGATGCCGCCGCCTTCCTCACACCAACCGACGCCGTTGTCGTCATGTCGACGGTCTTGCGGCCGCGCTTCGTCCTTTTGGCGGTGGACTTCTTGGGCTTGGACCAGCTTGCTTTTTCCACTTTGGCGGAAACCCGCTTCGTTGCCTTGGCGTCGTGGCTTGCCTTGTCGCTTTTGGCCAGGGTGGTCTTGCCGCTTTTTGCGGGTACCGAGGCAAACCCTTGATCGGCCCGCGGGCTGAATGGCGCGGCATGCGCCGCGCTGAAGGCAAAGGTCATTACGCCGGCAGCAAGAGCTGCCGTTAAAACGGTCGATTTCTGCATGTGATCCTGTTCTGTCTGAACCGCGTGAAGATGTTCACGCAGCATCGCTTAATCAATATCGGAACATCCGGGGGTTTGGGGGTCCGACAACTTGCACGTCAGCCGTTTGACGCTCGAATTGGTGTCAAACAAGGCCAGGCAAGTCACTTTGAGTGACAGCTTGTAATTTAAAGATTGGTAGGGGTTGCTTGGGAGCGGCTTGCCGGAGGTCAGCGCCTCACGGAAGCAAGCAGGTTTTGCAGCGTCCGCAGTGTCGAGCCATCGGCAATGCCGTCCACTCTACGCGGCCGGAAATGCCTCTGAAACGCCTCGACGACGACCTCCGTCTGAAGGTCGAAAATGCCCGATATCTCGACGCCATAGCCGTAGAGCGCCAACATCGACTGCAACGCCTCGACATCACCGCCGGTATCGCCGAGCCTGAGCACGGCTCCTCGACGGATGGGTGCGGCCGCCACCAGATGGCCGACACCGGCCTCGAACAGCGTCCGCCAGGGGAACTTCTCGCCCGGATCAATTTTGCGTCCCGGCGCCACGTCGGAATGCGCGAGCACCCGCCCGGCGGCAATCGAATGCCGCCCGGCGATCCCCCTGCACAGCCCGATCACCGCGTCGATCTGCCGCTTGGGAAAACCGGGATAGCCCAGCGAATGTCCCGGATTGACGATCTCGATGCCGACCGAACAGGAATTGATGTCGGCGCGTCCGAACCACGAACTCTTGCCGGCGTGCCAGGCGCGGTCGCTCTCCCTGACCATTTGCACGATGTGGCCATTCTCGTGGACGAGATAATGCGACGACACCTCGCTGGCCGGGTCGCACAGCCACGCCTCGGCCCCGATGCCGGTCGCCATGCCGGTGTAGTGCAGCACGATCATTTCAGGCTTGAGTGGCTCGCGCCGCGGACCGAAATTCGGCGATACCCTGACCTCGGCACGTGGCTCGTCGGGCAGGAAACCGCTCATGCGTGGCGAAGGCCCCGCTCGATCATCTCATAAGCGGCATTGATCGCCGCCACCCTGGTGGTCGCGATCTTGATGAATTCCTGCGGCAGGCCGCGCGCGATCAGCCGGTCCGGATGATTGTCGGAAACCAGCTTTCGATAGCGCTTCCTGACCTCTTCGAACGGCTTACCGCGTTCGATGCCGAGCACGACATAGGGATCCCCGGCGCCCAGATTGACGTGCCGCGCCATGATGCTTTCGTAATGTGCCTCGTCGATGCGGAAAATCTCGGCGATGCGATGCAGGAACAGGCCTTCGCGCTCATGCACCAGCCCGTCGGCCTTGGCGATGTGGAACAAGCCGTCGAGTATGTCTTCCAGCATCGCGCAGTTGGAATGCCCCGAGCCGCACATCTGCGCCATCCGCTCGGCATAGGTCTCGAAACCGGCCACGTCGCGCTGGGCGAGATGGAACAGCCGCGCCACATTGCGCGTCTCCTTCGGCGGCACGTCGAAGATTTGCTGGAAGGCGCGCACCTCGTCCTGGGTGACGATGCCATCGGCCTTGGCCATCTTGGCCGACAGCGCGATCATCGCCACCGAGAAGGCGACACGCCGGCGCAGATCCGCATCGCCTGAGAAAACCGTGCGCACGGCCTCGACGACGTCGGCGACACCCGACGAGGCTGAAGATGAAACACGAGTGATGAATTCGCCGAGGCGATCCCAAATCGACATGGCCTGCTTCTTAGTGCCACCGCCCCCTGCTATCAAGCCGGGACAGTGCCGCAGGCTTTGCACGACAAATCGGTCCGGCGCTGACGCGCGATGTCGCCCCGGCGCTCGGACAGTATGAAAAAGGCCGACGTGAGTCGGCCTTTCTCATTCATCACACGAAGTACTGCGTTACTGACTACTGCGCGGGCGCAGGAGCTGGTGTTGCCGGAGCCGGCTCGGCAGGCTTCTCGGGTGTGATGCTCTTCGTGGTCGAATTGTCGGTAGCCGGAGGCGTTGCGGCCGGCGGCGTTGCTTCCGGCGTGGCCGGCTTCATCGGCTGTTCGGCCGGTGGGTTGGTGCTCTGGGTGGTGGTATTATCCGTGCCGCTGTCACTGCAGGCGGCGACGCCAAGCAAGGCCAACGCGGAAACGGACGCAAGAATGAGCTTTTTCATCTTAATCTCTCCTTCAACACACGCTCACGTTGCCGTGAACGGTCGAAGGGGAAATGCATCAGATGGCCATGAGTTTCGTAACGTTGCGTTTCCGCATGTAACATCGTCTGGTCCATTTGCGATTGCCGGCCGGGCGATGGCGAACTAACAGAATGTGCTGAACCACGGATCGAGCAGAAAAGTGCCAGGGCTGTCATGACTGAAAAATGGGATTTCTGGATCGACCGCGGCGGCACGTTCACCGATGTCATCGGCCGCGACCCGCAAGGCGGCCTGCATCCCCGCAAGCTTCTCTCCGAAAATCCCGAGGCCTATACCGATGCCGCCATCCAGGGCATTCGCGACCTTCTCGGCCTGTCCTCCGGCGACGCGATTCCGCCCGGTCTGATCGGCGACATCAAGATGGGCACCACGGTCGCCACCAATGCGCTGCTGGAGCGCAAGGGCGACCGCGTGCTTTTGCTCATCACCAAGGGTTTTCGCGATGCGCTGAAGATCGCCTATCAGGCGCGCCCGGACATCTTCGCCAAGGAGATCATCCTTCCCGAACAGCTCTACGAGCGCGCCATCGAGGTCAACGAGCGTGTGCGCGCCGATGGCCGCGTCGAACAATTGCTCGACATCGGCGCCTGCCGGCCGGCGATCGAACAGGCGAAAGCCGATGGCATCGATGCCGTGGCTATTGTCTTCATGCATGCCTGGAAATATCCCGACCACGAGAAGGCGGTGGCAAAAGTCTGCCGCAAACTTGGTTTCGCCCAGGTCTCGGTCAGCCATGAGGTCTCGCCGCTGATCAAGCTGGTCGGCCGCGGTGACACCACGGTGGTCGACGCCTATCTGTCGCCGATCCTGTCGAGATATGTACGGAGGGTGGCGGGAGAGTTGGGCGCGGCGCCAATCTCCCCCCTTGTGGGGGAGATGTCGGCGAAGCCGACAGAGGGGGGCGCTGTCCCGCCGACGCCTCGTTCTGTCACGCCCCCCTCTGCCCTGCCGGGCATCTCCCCCACAAGGGGGGAGATCAGCCAATCCCCCCGCCTCATGTTCATGATGTCGTCCGGCGGGCTGACCGCCGCCGACATGTTCCAGGGCAAGGACGCGCTGCTCTCGGGCCCGGCCGGCGGCGTCGTCGGCATGGTCGAGACAGCCAGGCTCGCCGGTTTCGGCAAGGTCATCGGCTTCGACATGGGCGGCACCTCCACCGACGTCGCCCATTATGACGGCGAGTATGAGCGCGCCTTCGACACCGAGGTCGCCGGAGTGCGCATCCGCGCGCCGATGATGCGCATCCACACCGTCGCCGCCGGTGGCGGCTCGATCCTGCATTACGAGGCCGGCCGCTTCCGTGCCGGACCTGACTCGGCTGGCGCCAATCCCGGCCCGGCCGCCTACCGGCGCGGCGGCCCGCTCGCCGTCACCGACGCCAATGTCATGCTGGGCAAGCTGCAGCCCGATTTCTTCCCGGCCATCTTCGGACCCGGCCAGGACCAGCCGCTCGATGTCGAGACGGTGCAGGCAAAATTCGCCATGCTGGCCGCCGAAATCGGCGATGGCCGTACGCCCGAGGCGGTCGCCGAAGGGTTCGTCACCATTGCCGTTGAGAACATGGCTAACGCCATCAAGAAGATTTCCGTCCAGCGCGGCTACGACGTCACCGAATATCTCCTGAACTGCTTCGGTGGCGCAGGCGGCCAGCACGCTTGCCTGGTCGCTGACGCGCTCGGCATGGAGGCGGTGCTGATCCACCCCTTCTCCGGCCTGCTGTCGGCCTACGGCATTGGCCTGTCCTCGGTTTTTGCCTCGCGCCAGCAGGCGCTGCTGAAGCCGCTTGCCGAAGAGTCCAGAACGGAGATCGGCAACCTCATTGCCACCTTGAAAAAAGCCGTCATCGCCGAACTCGCGGCACAAGGCATCGCCGAGGATACGGTTGCCGCGAAGCCCGTGCTGCATATTCGTTATGACGGCACCGACACGACACTGCCGGTGAATTTCGGGGAAGACTCGATTTTCCAGGCCAAGCGCGATTTCGAAATCGCCCACAAGGCGCAGTTCGGTTTCGTCTATGACGACAAGCCGATGATCGTCGAGATCGTCGGCGTCGAAGGCACCGATACCGGCGGCACTGGCCGCGACGAGAGTGAATCGCAAACCGAAAACCTTGCCGTAAGCCCTTCGCAGACCCGCGAAATCTTCACCGAGGGTGAGTGGCGTGCTTCAGGCATCTTCCGCCGCGAGGCGCTGAGGCCGGGAAATACGGTTGCAGGTCCTGCCTTGATCATCGAACCGAACCAGACGATCGTCATCGAGCCGGGCTGGCACGCTGAAATCACCCCCAGGAACCATGTGCTCCTGCGCCGCGTCGAGAAAAAGCGCCGGCAGGCAGCGCTCGGCACCGAAGCCGACCCGGTCATGCTGGAGGTCTTCAACAACCTGTTCATGTCGATCGCCGAACAGATGGGCGTGACGCTGCAGAACACCGCCTACTCCGTCAACATCAAGGAAAGGCTGGATTTCTCCTGCGCCGTCTTCGACCGCACCGGTGCGCTGGTCGCCAATGCGCCGCACATGCCGGTGCATCTCGGATCGATGGACCGTTCGGTCGAAACCATCATCCGGCTGAATTCCGGCGACATCCACCCCGGCGACGTCTTTGCCCTCAACGCGCCCTACAATGGCGGCACGCACCTGCCCGACATCACTGTCGTGACGCCGGTGTTTTCCCTCCCCCTCGAGGGGAGGGTGGCCGCGCAGCGGCCGGGTGGGGTCCTCTCAGAAGGCACTGCCAGAACGTCGAGCACTGCCGCACCGACCCCCTCCGCCGCCTTCGCCGCCACCTCCCCATCAAGGGGGGAGGAAATCCTCTTCTGGGCCGCCTCGCGCGGCCATCATGCGGACATCGGCGGCACGGCACCCGGTTCGATGACGCCGCTTGCCACCACCGTCGACGAGGAAGGCGTGCTGTTCGACAATTTCCGCATCGTCGATCGTGGCCGCTTCCGCGAGAGGGAGCTGGAGACGCTGCTCACCGACCATCCTTACCCGGCCCGCAATCCGCACCAGAACATCGCCGACCTCAAGGCGCAGATTGCCGCCAACGAGAAGGGTGTCGCCGAACTGCGCAAGATGGTCGCGCATTTCGGCCTCGATGTCGTGGAGGCCTATATGGGCCATGTCCAGGACAATGCCGCCGAAAGTGTGCGCCGCGTGCTGGAGCGGCTGCCAGACAGTTCGCAGTACGAATACCCGACCGACACCGGACAGATCATCAAGGTCAAGATCACGGTCGACCGGAAAAAGCGCGAGGCGACCGTGGACTTCACCGGCACGTCGCCGGTCATGAAGAACAATTTCAACGCGCCCGAGCCGGTCGCCCGCGCGGCCGTGCTCTATGCCTTCCGCGTCATGGTCGAGGACATGATCCCGATGAATGCCGGGTGTCTGCGGCCAATCAACATCATCATTCCCGATGGCTGCATGCTGAAACCCGCCTACCCCGCCGCCGTCGTCGCTGGCAATGTCGAGACCTCGCAGCACGTCACCAACGCGCTGTTCGGCGCCATGGGCGCCATGGCCAACGCGCAAGGCACGATGAACAACCTGACCTTCGGCAACAAGACGTACCAATATTACGAGACGATCTGCTCCGGCTCGCCGGCCGGCCAGATGAACTCCGGCCGCGGCTTTGCCGGCACCTCCGGGGTCCACACCCACATGACCAATTCGCGCCTCACCGATCCCGAAGTGCTGGAGCTGCGCTTTCCCGTGCTGCTCGAGGATTTCCACATTCGGGAAGGTTCCGGCGGCAAGGGCAAATGGAACGCTGGCGACGGCACCAAGCGCACCATCCGCTTCCTCGAAAAGATGGAATGCGCGATCCTGTCGTCGCACCGCAACCGTCCGCCGCAAGGCCTGGACGGAGGCGGCGACGGCGAGGTCGGCTCGACCAAGGTCCGCCGCAAGGACGGAACCATTGAAGTCCTCAAGGCCTGCGACCAGACCGTGCTTCAGCCGGGTGAAGCCGTCATCCTGACGACGCCGACGCCGGGCGGATTTGGCAAGCCGTAAGCAGGCATCAACAGGCTGTCACCGGCCTGTCATCACCCTGGGTTACCCGCTTGCGGCAAAGCAAATGGGGAATCATCTTCCATGACGGACGTCTCCGCAGATCTGGTTTTTCGCCGCGGCAAGGAAGTTGGAAAGGCCGTCTACCAGAACCGTCCGCTGTCGAAGGCAGGCATTTCGGAGCGGTTGTTCGCCTTCCTGTTTTCCGGCCTCGTCTATCCGCAGATCTGGGAAGACCCCGACGTCGATATGGAGGCGATGCAGCTTGACCAGGGTCACCGGGTCGTCACCATCGCCTCGGGCGGCTGCAACATCCTGGCCTACCTCACCCGCTCACCGGCACGGGTCGATGCCGTCGACCTCAACACCGCCCACATCGCGCTGAACCGCATGAAGCTGGAGGCGGTGCGTCATTTGCCTTCGCAGGGCGATCTGTTCCGCTTCTTCGGCGCCGCCGACACCAGCCACAACTCGCAAGCCTACGACCGTTTCATCGCGCCGCATCTCGACCCGGTCAGCCGACACTACTGGGAGCGCCGCAACTGGCGCGGCATCAGGCGCATCGCCGTCTTCGACGGCAATTTCTACCAGACCGGCCTGCTTGGCCTGTTCATCGCCATGGGCCATCGCACGGCAAAGTTCTTCGGCGTCGACCCAGCGGGTATCATGCAGGCTCGCGATATCGGCGAGCAGCGTCGCTTCTTCCATGAGGAGTTGGCGCCGGTCTTCGACAGGAAGCTCTTGAAATGGGCGACGTCGCGCAAGGCCTCGCTGTTCGGCCTCGGCATTCCGCCGGCGCAGTACGATTCGCTGATCACCTCGGGCGACGGCACGATGGCCAGCGTGCTGAAAGCCCGGCTGGAAAAGCTCGCTTGCGATTTTCCGCTGCGGAACAACTACTTCGCCTGGCAGGCCTTCGCCCGGCGCTATCCGAACCCCGGCGAGGCCGCCCTGCCCGCCTATCTCGAAAAGCAGAACTACGAGGCCATCCGCGGCAATGTCGACCGCGTCGCCATCCACCATGCCAATTTGATCGAATTCCTCGCCGGCAAGGATGCGGGCGCGGTCGACCGATTCATCCTGCTCGATGCGCAGGACTGGATGACCGATGAACAGCTTAACGCACTGTGGGCGGAAATCACGCGCACCGCGTCGGCCGGCGCCCGCGTCATCTTCCGCACCGCCGCCGAGCCCAGCCTGCTGCCCGGCCGGGTCTCCAGTTCGCTGCTTGACCAGTGGGCCTATCAGGACGAGGCGTCGCGGGAATTCTCGGCCCGCGACCGCTCGGCCATCTATGGCGGCTTCCACCTCTATGTGAAGCGCGCGGCATGAGCACGAGCGAGCTGCCGGCCAGCCCCGAATTTAAGGCAAACCATGCCGAATTGATGGACGGCGTCTACCGCTGGCAGCGCCACATCTACGACCTGACCCGCAAATACTACCTGCTCGGCCGCGACCGGCTGATCGCGGAGCTTGATGTGCCGGCCGGCGGCACCGTGCTTGAACTCGGCTGCGGCACCGGCCGCAACATCATCCAGGCCGCGCGCCGCTATCCCGACGCGCGCTTCTTCGGCCTCGATATCTCTGCCGAAATGCTGGAGACGGCGCGCGCCGCAATGACGCGCGATGGCCTGTCCGGCCGCGTCCTGCTGGCAAGGGGCGACGCCACCGACTTCGATGCGAAGGCACTCTTCGGCATCGAACGGTTCGACCGCATCTTCGTGTCCTACTCGCTGTCGATGATCCCCGGCTGGGAAAAGACGGTATCGGCGGCACTTGCCGCGCTGTCACCGACCGGTTCGCTGCACATTGTCGATTTCGGCCAGCAGGAAGGCCTGCCACCCTGGTTCCGGGCCTTGCTGCGCGGCTGGCTCAAAAAATTCCACGTCGCGCCGCGTGAATCGCTGCGCGAGATCCTGGATTCGGAATCTCGGCGAACCAGCGCAAGCTTCCGTTTCCGCACGCTTTATCGCGGTTATGCCTGGCTGGCGGTTATCAAGATCGCCATCTGAATATTGCCGTGGCAAGCGCATGCAAGGGCGAGGCAGCCGCGATCAGTCGGATCTACATTGCCAGATGACCCCGAGAACGGTACATTATCTCACATGCATGGAAACATGTGATGATCGTCGGTTTTAGGGATGAATGGCTGCGGGCCTTCTTCGTGGAAGACACCCACTCTCGCAACATTCCGTCCGATCTCGAAAGCCGTTTGTTCCGCAAGCTCCAGATGATTGACGACGCGATGATCGATCAGGATTTGCGTGTGCCGCCCAGCAACCATTTCGAGAAGCTGCGCGGCAATCTCGAAGGCTTCCATTCAATACGCGTCAACAAGCAATGGCGGCTGGTCTTCCGCTGGGACGGCGGCCGCCGGACATCTATCTCGACGACCACAGCCGTAGGTGAGGTGAGACATGTTGATGACCGCACGCAAGCCAGTAACGGTTGGCGAAATTCTCACGGAAGAATTCATGCAGCCGCTTGGCCTGACGCAGGCGGCTTTGGCCGAGGCGATGGGGGTCCAGCGCAAGCATGTGAACGAATTGTGCAACGACCGCCGCAACATGACGGCCGCCACCGCGCTCATTCTGGCGCGGGTATTCGGCAACAGCCCGGACTTCTGGTTGAACGTCCAGCGCCGCAGCGATCTTTGGCAGGTCATGAACTCACCCGACGAGCGGGCGCGGGTTGATCGCGCCAAGCCTTTGGCGACAGCTGCATAGCAAGAGTTGCGGTGCGCTAGTTCTAATGCAGCGCCTTCACCAGCGCGCCCACCATCGTCTGCGGCCGGTAGCCGAGCTTGGCCGGCGTCAGCCCCAGCCGCACGACCACCAGTTGCTCCGAGGGAATGATGGCGACCGTCTGCCCGTCATGACCTTCCATCCAATAGGTGTCCTTGGGCAGTCCGGCGGCAACGCCGGCGCCGGGGTTTTCCTCATCGCCCGGGGCCTCGATCCACACCTGGCCCTTGCCGTAGACTTTCGACGCCGATGCCGGCTCCCGCATCCAGTCGACGAAGCCGGCAGGCAGGATTTGGTTGCCGTTCCACACCCCGCTTTGCAGCAGGAACTGACCGAAGCGCGCCCAGTCATGCGCGGTTGCGTAGAGATAGGACGAGCCGACGAAGGTGCCCTGCTCGTCGGTCTCGAGCACCGCGCTGTGCATGCCGAGCGGCTCGAACAGCGCCGTGCGAGGCCAGGTCAGCGCCTTGGCCTTGTCGCCGATCGCTTCCTGCCAGAGGCGCGACAGCATCACCGCCGTGCCGCTCGAATAGGAAAACAATTTGCCGACCTCGGCCGCCAGCGGCTTTGATTCGGCAAAGCCCGCCATGTCAGGCTCGAGATAGAGCATGCGCGTGACGTCGGCGACGTCGCCATAATCCTCATTGAACTCCAGCCCGCTCGACATCGCCATCATGTCGGCAAGGCTGATGGCACTGCGGCCGTCCGCCTTCCACGGCCCGAACAGTCCCTTGTCGGTAAAGGTCATCTTGCCGTCCTTGACCAGCGTGCCGACGATGGCGGCGTTCACCGTCTTGGTCATCGACCATCCGAGCAGCGGCGTCTTGGCGGAAAAGCCGTCGCCATAGCGCTCGGCGATGACACGACCGTTCTTGACCACCACCACCGCACGCATCCCAGGGCCGGTCAGTGCCGCATCGTCCAGCAACTCAGCAATCAGCGGGTCCTGTGATGCCTCGATCCGCTCACCTTCCGGCCACAGCGCATCCTGGCTGACCGCCGAGGGCTCCGCATGGATTGCCGTCCGCCGAACCTTGCCGACGTCGCCGTCGGGGACCGAAGCGCAGCCCAGCCCATCACGGGCGACGGCGACGCTCTTGCCGAGGAAACCAAGCAAGCCCGCGGAGACCGTTCCCCTGTTCTTGTCCACCGAGACCCGCATCAGCCGCAGCAGCGGGTGCCCTGGCGCCTGCACATCGACGGCTAGCACCTCATTGGCGTCACGACCGGCGATGAAGACGTTCGAACAGACGATCTTGGCCGAGTAGCCAGAGCCGACGCGGATCAATTCCGGCGGCGCGATATAAAGCCAGGCAAAAAGCGCTGCGATCGCCAGCACGATCAGGCCAAGCAGCCCTTTGACGATCTTGACAACGATCCGCATTTCTTTTCTTTTCCTCCAAGGCCCTGCCCGACTGTTGTCATCGATTTGCCGCCATTGCTTTCGCAAATCATGGTGCTTGTCGAGCGCCGTCAACGGATTATCAACCATGATCGGCGATCACAGGATAGGTTGGGGCGATGCTGTGGGGCGATCGCTCGGAGAGGCCAGTCGAGGGGGCCACCCGCAACAAGACCCATCAGCGACCGGCTGAATCCGGCTCGGGAGTTGCGATGCGCCGTCTTGCGGTCTTTTTCATACTGACGCTGCTTGGCGCCTGTTCGACCATTGACGACCTCTCGCCGCTGTCGCCGTCCGCGTCGAACAGCCTGGCGGTCGCCGTGCGCGCGCCGCGCTTTGCCGATTCCAAGCCGCATGAATGGGAAAGCGGCGCGCCGTGGAGCTACGCGATCCACGGCACCGATGTCTCCAAATACCAGACCTCGGTCGACTGGCCGGCAGCAAGGGCCGGCGGCATCTCCTTCGCCTTCATCAAGGCGACCGAAGGCGGTGACCGTTTCGACGAGTATTTCAATGAGCATTGGGCGCGCACGAAGGCCAACGGGATTCCGCGAGCCGCCTATCACTTCTACTATTTCTGCACCCCGGCTGCCGTGCAGGCGCGCTGGTTCATCCGCAACGTCCCCGTCGATCGCTCGGCAATGCCGCCGGTTCTCGACATGGAATGGAACCCGCAATCGCCGACCTGCAGGCTGCGTCCCGACGCGGCCACCGTGCGCGCGGAGATGAGCACCTTCCTCGAAATCGTCGAACGGCACTACGGCAAGAAGCCGATCATCTACACCTCGGTCGACTTCTTCGAGGACAACGAGCTGTCGGGCTTCCGCGGCTATCCCTATTGGCTGCGCTCCGTCGCCGGCCATCCGCGCGAAAAGTATGGCAGTCACCCTTTCACCTTCTGGCAGTACACCGGAACCGGCATCGTTCCGGGCATGACCGGCAAGTCCGACATCAACGTCTTCAACGGCAGCGAAGCCGCCTGGAACAAGTGGCTGCGGCAAAACACCCGTTGACACCGGGTTCAACGGCAGCGAAGTCGGCTGCAACAAGAGGCTAGGGCAGAAGAACCGTTGACACCGGGTTCAACGGCAGCGAAGTCGGCTGCAACAAGAGGCTAGGGCAGAAGAACCGTTGACACCGGGGCTGCCGCCTGCTTTCGACACTGCCTGCGGTAAAGAGTGCAACCGCCGGTAATTCAGGGCGTTGGGCTTCCCGGCGAAGCACGACAAAATGCCCCCATTCGTTTCGAAAGGAAGCTGATGCGACTGCGTTCTCGAGCCCTCGCTGCGCTGATCCTGTGCGCCACGGCCTTGCCGGCGATGGCGCAGGAATGCGGCGGCGACTTCGAAGCCTGGAAGCAGGGCGTGGCAGTGGAAGCCAAGGCGGCTGGCGTCGGCCCCGTCGGTCTCGACGCACTGGAGGACGCCACCATAGACGAGAAGGTTCTGGCACGCGACCGCGCCCAGGGCGTCTTCACCCAGACCTTCATCGAATTCTCCAACCGCATGATCTCGGCCTACCGGCTGAAGCAAGGTGCGGCGAACCTGACGAAATACGCCGATGTCTTCGCCCGCGCCGATCAGCAGTTCGGCGTCCAGGCGCCGATCATCGCCGCCTTCTGGGCGCTGGAGACCGATTTCGGCGCCGTGCAGGGCGATTTCCACACGCTGAGCGCCCTGGTGACGCTTTCCCATGATTGCCGCCGCCCGCAACTGTTCCGGCCTCAGTTGATACCGCTTCTGCAATTGATCGATCGCGGCGTGGTGCCGGCCGACGTAAGGGGTGCCTGGGCCGGCGAGATCGGCCAAACGCAGATCCTGCCTTCCGACTATCTGGCGCGCGGCGTCGACGGCGATGGCGATGGCAAGGTGGACCTGCGCGGCAGCGTGCCGGACGTGATCATGACCACCGCCAACAAGGTGCTGTCGCGGGGCTGGAAACGCGACGAACCCTGGATCCAGGAAGTCCGCGTGCCCGAAGACATGCCGTGGGACCAGACCGGCCGCACCAACAAGCTGCCGCTATCGCAATGGGCCCAATGGGGCGTCACCAACCCCGACGGTACGCCGCTCATCGACAACGGCCTCAAGGCCGGCCTGGCGCTGCCCATGGGCCGCAAGGGCCCGGCCTTCCTCGCCTATGACAATTTCGACGTCTATCTCGAGTGGAACCAGTCCTTCACCTATGCGCTGACCGCGGCAAATCTCGCCGCACGGCTGGGCGGGGCAAAGCAATTCGACCCGCGCCATCCCGAAACTGGTCTCGACAACGAGCAGATGAAGGCCTTGCAGACAAAGCTCGAAGCCAGGGGCTACGACGTCGGCACCGTCGACGGCATTCTCGGCACCAACACCCGCGAAGCGATCCGCAAGGAGCAGATGCGGCTTGGCCTGCCCGTGGATGGCTGGCCGACGCCGGATCTGCTGGGGAAATTGTAGGCAGTAGGCAGTAGGCAGTAGAAAATTACTCCGAAAGCAGTGACTGCCGCCCCTATTCCCTATTCCCTATTCCCTATTCCCTATTCCCTAATCCGCCATCGTCTCCAGACTCGCGAACCCCTGCGGCACGTCGCCCTCGTCGAAGGGCGTCGTCACCTCGACGAAGGTGTCTGGGTAAAAGCCGTTGAAGCGGGTCCTCAGCGACAGCGAATAGGCGCCGATATGGCCGATCTCGATCCAGTCGCCGGTGTCGACCGTCTCCGGCAGCCAGAAGGGCCGCGACAGGATGTCGACGGAATCGCAGGTCGCCCCGCACACCTTGAACGGCACGATGTTCTTTTCCTCGCCATTGCGCGAGCGGATCGCCGGGTCGGGGATGAAACGCGCCGGCAGCGTGATCTTGCCGGTCCATGAGTCCGACAGCGATGCCCAGATGCCGTCATTGATGTAGAGCCGTTTGCCCTTGCGCAGCAGCACGCGCACGATCAGCGACAGGCAGCGCGCCACGATCACCCTGCCCGGCTCGGCCACCAATGGCATCTGATCGAATTGGTACTCCTTGAGATCGCCCGACAGTCGCGACATGATCTGGCCGAGCGACGGCATCTCGATCTGCTTGCGGTTCGGGTCATGGCCGTATTCGGCGGGAAAGCCGCCGCCGACATCGAGCCCGGCAATATCGAAGGTCAGCCGGTTGCGCACCCAGTCGGCCGACGCTAGCGCCCGCTCATAGGTGTCGGGATCCTCGATCTGGCTGCCGACATGGAAACACAGACCAACCTTGTAGCCGGTGCGGTTCAGCCGCTCGGCGAGTTCGACGGCATAGGCCGGCCCGGCGCCGAACTTCTTCGACAGTTCGTAGGCGGCAAGCCCCTTGGTCTGCACCCGCACGAAGACGCTGATCGAGCCCGGATCGACGTCGAGCGCCCGCACCACGCGGGTCAGCTTGGTGATCTCGTCCTCATGGTCGAGCGAAATGACGCGAATGCCGTACTTCTCCAGCGCCAGCTTGATGTCCGACTGCGCCTTGACCGGGTGCATGTAGAGCATCTCGGCATCGGCGGACACCGCGCGCACGGCGGCGAACTCCCCCGGCGAAGCCACGTCGAAAGCCTTGACGCCGGCCTCCACCAGGGTCTTCAGCACGATCTGCTCGCCGTTGGTCTTGACCGCATAGGCGGTCTTGCCGGGGAACATGCCCATGAACTGTTTGGCATCGGCCATCAACACCCGCGGGCGGAAGCAATAGACCGGATCGTCCGGACGAAGCGCCAGTGCCGCCTCGCGGGCATTTTCGAATCGCTGCATCGACGAATCCTTGACCTAGCCTGCGCACAATTAATCCAAGCTAGCGGCTAATGAAAACAATTCTGTGTCTCGCGGCCCTGACGCAGCGGCGCTAGGTCTTGGCATGAAGGCTCGACATCAATCAGGTTTCGGGTGGCCCTTGTGGCCCGACCCGATATGCGTTTCGCCTGACCGACTGGCATTCAGGCCGTCTGGGGGAGAACGATTCACATGGCGATAGCCGGGGCGACTGCATCACGCGGGCCGATGGTGCTCAAGGACTGGGGGCAGCTCCTGCTGCTCGGTGCGATCTGGGGCGGCTCGTTCTTCTTTGCCCGCATCGCGGTGGCGGAACTCCATCCGCTGGTGCTGGTGCTGTTTCGCGTCGCCATCGCGGCGGTCGCGCTGCATATCTATCTCGGCCTGCGTGGCCCCTCCTTCCGCCTCGCGCTTCCGCATGCCGGCCTGTTCTTCCTGCTGGCACTCACCAACAACGTCGTGCCCTTCTCGCTGATCTTCGCCGGCCAGACGGAGCTTGGCGCCGGCATCGCCTCGGTGCTCAACGCGACGACGCCGTTCTGGACATTGATCCTCGCCAATGCGCTGACATCGGACGAAAAGCTCTCCTGGAACAAGCTCGCCGGCATTGCGCTCGGCATCGCCGGCACGGCTGTCATGATCGGCCCCGGGCTGCTTGCAGGACTCGGCGGCCCGGTCTGGGCCAAATTCGCGCTGATCGGCGCTTCGCTGTCCTATGGCATCGCCCTGATGGTCGCTCGTCGCTTCAAGGGCGTGCCATCGCCGGTCATCGCCACCGGACAATTGACCGCCTCGACCATCATCATGATCCCGATCGTGCTCTTCACCTATGGTCCATCAGGCCTGTTCCTGGCCTCGCCGCCGGTCTGGGCCGCGGTGCTGGCGCTGGCGCTTTTGTCCACCGCCTTCGCCTACATCCTCTATTTCAACATCGTCGCTTCGGCCGGCGCCACCAACGCTTCGCTGGTC
The DNA here is from genome assembly GCF_040318045.1 of Mesorhizobium sp. M1338. Classification (NCBI taxonomy): domain Bacteria; kingdom Pseudomonadati; phylum Pseudomonadota; class Alphaproteobacteria; order Hyphomicrobiales; family Phyllobacteriaceae; genus Mesorhizobium; species Mesorhizobium sp. M1338. Next base: position 123,612 of record NZ_JAMYLL010000005.1, read on the forward strand.
ACGCTCATCGTGCCGGCCAGCGCCATGCTGCTCGGCTTCCTGTTCCTTGGCGAGCGGCTCGAACTGTTCGAAATCGGCGGCGTGGTGCTGATCGCCCTTGGCCTCATCACCATCGACGGGCGACTGTTCGGAAGACGTTAGCCGTGCGTCCAACTGGACGCGCCGCATCGCGAAAGTCGAATTCGGCTTTCGCGGGGGTAGCGCTGCCATGACACGACAGAGACACATCACCGCCATAATTTATTCACAGGCCCGAAGCCGGTTTTTGCCTAGGAGTTTCAATGCCTAACGGCAAAAGGCGGGTCGCAAATTTCACAATCACGTCGCAATGCAGCATATTTTCCGCTTGCCTGTGGCACAAATGAACCTAGACTCCTAGGCATAGCTCTTTAAGAGGAGGCTATGTCATGGGACTTACGAGGCCTATCAACGCATTGATGATCTGTGCTGCGTTCGCCTTTATCGGAGCGCTCATTATGGGCTTCCTTCCCTGACCGCCAAAGCGGGGAAGACCAGCACCCAAAAAATAGTCCAACCAATTCAAAAGGCCGGGTTTTTCCCGGCCTTTTGTTGTTGAGCCTGGCTCATGCGGCGGCTGATCCAGCGGCCGCCGCCTCATGCGAGCGGATGCCGATCATATGGCAGATGGCAAAGACCAGATCGGCCCGGTTCATCGTGTAGAAGTGGAAATCGCCGACACCGCGCTCGACCAGATCCATGACCTGCTCGGCGGCCACCGCCGACGCCACAAGCGCATGCGTCTGCGGGTCTCGGTCAAGGCCCTCGAACCGTTCCGCCAGCCAGCCGGGCACATGCGCGCCCGCCCTCGCGGAAAAGTTCGCGACTTGCTTGAAACTGTGAACCGGCTGGATGCCCGGCACGATGGGGATGTAGATGCCGGCGCGGCGGACGCGCTCGACATAGCGCTCGTAGAGATCATTGTCGAAGAAGAACTGAGTGATGGCGCGCGTCGCGCCATTGTCGACCTTGCGTTTCAGCATCTCGATGTCGGTGGCGAAATCGGGGCTCTGCGGATGCTTCTCCGGGTAAGCCGCGACGGAGATGTCGAAATCCGCGATCGACTTAAGCCCGGCGACCAGCTCCGCGCCATTCTCGTAGCCACCGGGGTGCGGGCGATAGGGTTCGCCGACGCCGGAGGCCGGGTCGCCGCGCAGCGCCACGAACCGGTTGATGCCGATTGACTTGTAATCCTGGATGACCGCGTCGACCTCTTCGCGCGTTGCACCGACGCAGGTCAGATGCGCCGCGGCAGGAATATCGGTCTCCGTCAGGATGCGCTTCACGGTGCGCGCGGTGCGCTCACGTGTCGAGCCGCCAGCGCCGTAGGTGACCGAGACGAATTTCGGCTTCAGCGGCTCCAGCCTTTTGACTGTGTCCCAAAGCTTGGCCTCCATGTCGTCGGTCTTCGGCGGGAAGAATTCGAAGGAAACCCTGACCTTGTCGCCGATGTCGGGGCGGCGGGAAAAGCGGAACTGGTTCATCAGGCGATTTCCCTTATCTGCTTGCTGTCGTTGGAAGGATCGGCGATCAGCAGGCGCCGGTCGCGGCCGAGCCAGAGTTTCACCGTGAGCCTGGCCTCGTTACCGCCGCGCGGCTCGAATTCCTGGCTATCTTCGAGATCGAGGCCGGCTTCCTCGAACCAGTCGGCGATCTGCCGGTCGGAAAAGCCGAGCCGCATATGCGCGTGCTCGTCGCGCAGGAATTCCAGCGTGTGCGGCGCGAAGTCGACGATGACCAGGCGCCCGGCCGGGCGCAAAAGCCGCGCCGCCTCATGGATGGCGCGGGCGGGATCGTCGAGATAGTGCAGCACCTGATGGATGGTGACGAGATCGAAGGCATCGCGCTCGACCGGCGGCGCGAAGATGTCGCCCTGCCGCACCTGCGCATTCGAAACGCCGGCCTTGTCGAGATTGGCGCGCGCCACGGTCAGCATCTCGCGCGACATGTCGATGCCGACACCGCGCCGGTAGAGCGGCGAGAAGATTTCGAGCAGCCGCCCGGTGCCGGTTCCGAGATCCAGCATGGACTGGAACGGCCGCTTGCCGACCAGCTTCAGCATTGCGGCTTCGACGGCGCGGTCCGGCACATGCAGCGAGCGGATATGGTCCCAACTCGCCGCATTCACGGAAAAATACTCGACCGCCCGGTCCTGCCGCTTGCGCTTGACCGAGGCCAGCCGCTCTAGATCGCGCACGACCTGCGGATCGGCACCGCGAATGCCGGAAACCAGCCCCATGACGAAGTCCCGCGCGGAATCCGCATCCGACAGGCGGAAGAAGGCCCAAGACCCTTCCTGGTAGCGGCCGATCAGCCCGGCTTCCAGCAAGAGCTTCAGGTGCCGCGAAACGCGCGGCTGCGACTGGCCGAGAATTTCGGTAAGGTCGGAAACGGTGAGGTCGCCGCGCGACAACAGTGCCAGTATACGCAGACGGCTGGATTCGGCGGCCGCCTTCAATGTATCCACCATGGTGTCGAGCGAGACATGCATCAGCGTATTCTCTTTGAAAAGATATAAACATATGTTTATGTCGATTTTGAAAACCTTGCAAGCGCTATGTCGCTTCCGGACAAGAAAATGGCGCTTGCGTGATTCTCGATGCATGTCGCTTAAAAGTGTGTCGCGGTTTTGAGATAGCGACATGCACCAACAAAAAGATGAGCAGAATGACCGGATCGCGTGAGATGTTCGAGGAACGCGAAGGCGAGCGTAGGCTGGAAAACGATCCGGCATCGATGCCGCCGGATGGCGGCATCGTCTTCATCGGCCGCATCGCCTCGCCATGGATAACGCGGGAGTCCTGCCCGAAGAACATGCGTGCCGCGCGCGAAACCGGACAGCCCGCGGTGCTGACCATCGACGCGCTTTATCGCGATGGCCTGCAAGGACTGGAGCGCGCCAGCCACGTCATCATCCTCTCTTGGCTGCATCACGCGCCGCGTGATCTGATTGTGCAGAAACCGCGCCATGCGGCTGAAGCGAGAGGCGTGTTTTCGCTGCGCTCCCCTGCCCGCCCGAACCCCATCGGGCTGCATATGGCCAGGCTCGTCGCACTCGACCAAAACACCGGCCGCATCGATCTCGACGCCATCGACGTGCTCGACGGCACGCCGGTCATCGACATCAAGCCTTATTTTGCCTCGACCGACGCCATATCGGAGGCGACCATCGAAGGGCGCGACGAGGCCAATCGGGTGCGGCGATGACGGCGCCTACCGGCCGACGCCGCGCCATCGCCAAGGCGCTGACGGCACTGCTGCCGCTGGCGCCCTATGCCGACATGGAGAAGATCCGCACAGACGCCGGCGCGGTCCACATGAAAACCTTGCCGCCGGGCATCGCTGTATGGCTGGCGACGATTGCCCATATCCGCCACATGCACACCGACTACGAGAAACTTCTGGCCGAAGGGTACGATCGCGACTCGGCGCGTTTCTTCGTCATCGAGCAGACCAACATCGTGCTCACGCGCTGGCGCGCGACACGCCTGCTCGACGCCGACGACGAGGAATGAACGGCCGCTACTGCCGCTTCAGGACGGCGACGGCATTGTAGGGCTGGCCGTCCGCCTGGCCAACCCACGTCCAGGACAGATTTCCCTTGAAGAACCTGACGGTGATGTCGCCGCCGTCGATGCATTTGTCCTGACCGTAGGTGATGCTCTCGTGGTATTCCGCCGACGTATCGTCCCTGGACGTCTGGGATAGGGATCCGCCGCAGCCGAGCGACGGATAGTCGATCGACGCGCCGCCATCCTCGATCGTCATGGAGATCGACCAGTCGGCCCCGGCATCGCCGGCCGGGCTCTGGTGGCCGCTGCCTACCCAGGTGCCGCTCAGCGACGGCACCGCGCAAGGCACATTCTGGAAGATCGGCGTCAATTCGCTGCCGGTTTTTTCGCAGCGATAGGTCTGGCCGCCCTGGCACAGTTCTTCACCCTCCCGCGCGCACTGGGCGCTGGCTTCGCCCGCGGCAGCGAACATCATCATGGCTGCCATGACGACCCCAACCTTGTCCATCTTCCCCTCCTGTTCGGAACCGGAATGGTAGGGCAATTCCAATCCAATGTATCGTTCAGATCATCACGGAGGCCGAACAGCGCCGAGCGGGTGGCTCTATGCCTTCTGGCCAGCACCGCTAGCCTGCTGACCTCGCCTTGCGCGACAGGGGGCTCCAATGAGGCAGACGATGGACGAGAAGCAACTGCCCGTGGTTGGCGTTCGCCACATCGACCCGCATTCCTACCCCGAGGGCGTCGCTTTCCTCGACGGCCAATACCTGCCGATGTCGCAAGCCAAGATCTCGGTGCTGGACTGGGGTTTTCTGCATTCCGACGCCACCTACGACACCGTGCATGTTTGGAACGGTCGCTTCTTCCGCCTCGATTTGCATCTCGACCGCTTCTTCGGCGGGCTGGAAAAGCTGCGCATGACGATCCCCTTCGACCGCGAAGGCGTGACCGAAATCCTGCACAATTGCGTGGCGCTGTCCGGCCATCGCGCCGCCTATGTCGAAATGCTGTGCACGCGCGGCGCCTCTCCCACCTTCAGCCGCGATCCGCGCCAGGCGGTCAACCGCTTCATGGCGTTCGCGGTGCCGTTCGGCTCGGTCGCCAATGCCGAGCAGTTGCGGCGCGGCCTGCGTGTCGCCATCAGCGACAAGGTGCGCATCCCGCCGGCCTCGATCGACCCGGCGATCAAGAACTACCACTGGCTCGATCTGGTGCGCGGTCTCTACGACGCCTACGACCGCGGCGCCGAGACCGCGTTGATCCTCGACTTCAACGGCAATGTCGCCGAAGGTCCGGGCTTCAACGTCTTCCGCGTCAAGGACGGCAAACTGTCGACCCCGGCCACAGGCGTTCTGCCCGGCATCACAAGGCGCACCGTCTTCGATCTCTGCGCTGAGGAAGGTCTTGTTGCCGCCCCGGCCGACGTCAGCGTCGCCGCGCTGCGTGACGCCGACGAGGTTTTCATCACCTCTACCGCCGGCGGCATCATGCCGGTGACGGAGATCGACGGCGCCCGGGTCGCGGACGGCAAGATCGGCGCGATCACCACCCGGCTGATGGCACTTTACTGGGAGAAGCACGACGACCCGGCATGGTCGTCTCAGGTGAATTATCCCTGATCGACCGGGCGTTTTGTTCAAAAAGATTTTCCTCTCCTCTGGAAAATCACGCGATAGACCGTATATGGGCGAAAGCGGAGATGCCTCCGCTTTTATCCGAAATCACGCCCGCAGGGGCAAGGACTCTACATCATGACAAACAAGGTTTGGTTCATCACCGGATCGTCGAAAGGCTTTGGCCGCGTCTGGGCCGAGGCCGCGCTCGCCCGTGGCGACCGCGTCGCGGCGACCGCCCGCGATGCCGGCACGCTCGCCGATCTCGTCGAGACATACGGCGACAAGATTGCCGCGATAAAGCTCGACGTCACCGACAAGAAAGCCGTCGATGCCGCTGTCGCCGAGGCGCACAAGCGCTTCGGCCGGCTCGACGTCGTCATCAACAATGCCGGCTACGGCCATTTCGGCGCCATCGAGGAGGTCAGCGAACAGGAAGCCCGCGACCAGATCGAAACCAATGTCTTCGGCGCCCTGTGGGTCACCCAGGCCGCACTGCCGATCATGCGGGCGCAGCGGTCCGGCCACATCATCCAGATCTCGTCGATCGGCGGCGTCAATGCCTTTGCCTCGCTCGGCCTCTACCACGCCTCGAAATGGGCGCTGGAAGCCTTCAGCCAGTCGCTGAGCATCGAGGTCGCGGAATTCGGCATCCATGTGACGCTGGTCGAACCCGGCGGTTTCTCCACCGACTGGGCCGGCCCGTCGGCCAAGGTCTCCCAACCGATCGAGGCCTACGCGCCCGCCCGCGCCAAGATGGCCGAGCGCCGCGCCAATTCGGTCGCCGGCGATCCCGAGGCCACCGGGCCGGCCATGCTGGCCATTGTCGACTCCGCCGAGCCGCCGCTCAGGGTGTTCTTGGGCGATGGCGGCCTGCCGATGATCAAACAGGAATACGCCAACCGCATCGCCACCTGGGAAAAGTGGGATGAGGTTTCCGTTATGGCGCAAGGCGCCAGGAAGAACCGCAAAGCTAACGCCTAGTGGGCCTGGGCTACGCCGCCCCGGCGGCGTAGCCCCTGTCCTTTGGTTGCCGCATAGCTATGCCGAATAGATCCACTGCTCCGGCACGCGCACCGAAATCTCTTCGCCAACGCTGATCGTTCCCGGCTTCTCGACCCAGGCGACGACGCCACGCAGCCGCTTCGCCATCTTCGGGAACAACAACGCGCCGGCTTCAATGTCGGCCATTCCGGTATTTTCGGCTATCGATCGGCCGGCGATACGGCAGGGGCCGTTCTGCGCGTCGACCTTGATCGTCACGCCGCCCTTGAAGAACAGCAGCGTACCGGACGACAGCATGGAGAGGTTCGGCACGCCTTCGATCACCAGATTGGCGCCAATCCATTCCGGCTTGATCTCGGCCAGGCCCATCCGTTCGGCGACGATGGCAAGTTCATCCGCCGCCACGATGGACAATTGCCGTTCGTTGCGCATTTCTGTGCCGCGCGGATACCAGGGTTCGCGCCCGCCCGAACGCCGCGTTTGCCCGGCATGGAAATCGCCCGCTATACCGTCGAAACCCAGCCGCAATTCATCCACCGGGCGCGTCTGAAAATGATCCGATGGCGCCACGTAAAGTGCTGCCGTCTTGGCGACAAGCTTTCGCGCGGGGATGATTTCGGCCGGCTTTTCAGCCTCGGGGAAGAGATTCAGCATGGCTTCATTCCTTGGATAACGCCGCTTGGTTTTGCCCTTCGGCCGGCAAGGCCGCAAGAGCGGTTTGGGCCAAAACGCGCAACTCTTCGACCGAAGCCCCATCCCGCGCCTGGATCGACATGCCGTTCATGACGCCAGCCAGGTATTTGGCGAACCCCTCGACCGACAGGTCCGCCGGCAGGTCGCCCACCGCCCTGCCCCTGGCCAGGCGATCTGCAATCGCCGCTTCACTCGCCTTGCGATAGGTTCTGAGTTCATCGGCAATGGCTTGCGCCTGTGGCGAGGCTGCCAACGCGCCGCTGACGAACAGACAGCCACCAGGCTTGCCGGGCCTGGAATACGCCTCCGCCGCGCCGAGCAGCAACCGCCGGATCGCTTCCCGCGTCGATACCGGCGCGCTCAGCGCTTCCAGCGCAAACCCAATCTCGGTTTCGTGGTAGCGCGTCAGCGCCTTGCGGAACAAGGTCTCCTTGTCGGTGAAGGCGTTGTAGATTTGCGGCGGCGTCAGTCCCATCGCCTCGCGCAGCATGGCCAGCGACGTCGCCTCATAGCCATGCTCCCAGAACAGATGCATCGCCGCATCCAGTGCCCGGTCGGGATCGAATGCGCGCGGCCGGCCGCCACGGGGCTTTTCCGAAGTATTCATAGCGATCGATACGAAACCCATTGACTCGTCTTTTCGATATAACGTACCAATCGATACGAAACATGGCAAGCCGGAAGACATGTCAGTCGGAAAGCCATGGAAACCAGCAAAATGGAGAGCCAAATGCCGATAACCGTGACCGCGCCGGAAGGCATACTGACCCCGACGGGTGAGCGCGAGATCCTGCCGCGTCTCAGCGGCGCCCTCATCGAAGCCTCGGGCGCCACCGGCAATCCGTTCTTCACCGCGATCGTCGGCGGCACGGTCCATGTGCTGCCGCTCCATCGCATCTACGCCGGCGGCGTCAATCGGCCTGTCGTCATGGTCGAGTTGAAGCTGCCGAACATCGGTCTCGGCTCGGTCGAAGCCCGCAAGGACTTTATCATCGCTGCAGCCGCGATTGTCGCCGATCTCTGCGTGCCGGAGCACCAGCCCGAAAACACCTGGATCAACATCGTCAACGCACCCGACGGAGGCTGGGGTATCGGTAGCAGGCAATATTCCGGCGAGGCGCTCATCGCTGCCGCCACCGCCGCCGCGCACTGATCTGTCCGTTGCGATCAACAGGAGTTAACCGATGCGGCTCTCCCCTTCCCTGTTCTTCACCACCAATTGCGAGCCGGCACTGGCCTTCTACGAACAGTGCGGCCTTGGCCGAGGGACGATCCTGCTGCGCTGGGGCGACAACGACATGCCGGTGCGAACCGAAGCGATGCGCGGAAAGGTCCTGCACGCGCGGTTCGAAGGTGCGGGAGTGTTGTTTCACGCTTCCGATAATGACGATGCGGAGCCGATGAAGGGCTCCGCCATGATGCTGGAGTTCGACGACCTGGCCGCCATGCAGGAGCTTTTCGGCCGAATGAGTTCGGGCGGCCGGATCACCGTCCCTCTGGCGAGGCAATATTGGGGAACCAGCTTCGGCATGCTGGTCGACGCCTTCGGCGTGCAGTGGATGTTTGGCTGTCCCAATGAATGAGGTCCGTTGCGGGTCACGATCTTCCTGCCTGAAATGGAACCACTCCCAGACAGCGCCGCATTGCTGCCGCGCTATGCCGGCTAGATGATGCCTTCGAACCAAGTCCGCGGAGGGTCTCATGCGTCCCGGGACGGCAATCGCGCTGCTTTGGCTGATCTGGGTGGTGTCGTGGGCCGCTGCCGCCTTCTGGGCCGACAAAGCCGAGAAGCGCGCCGGCTTCCGGGCCGAGGCGCCTTACCGCGTGGCTCTGATGATCGGCACCATCCTGCTCTTCATTCCGGCGCATAACTATGTCGGCCGGCTTCGCCTGTGGTTCCCCAACCTTGCCGAAGCCTGGATTTGCGTCGCACTGATTGCCGTCGGCTTCGCCTTCTGCTGGTGGGCGCGCCTGCATCTCGGCCGCTTGTGGTCGGGCACTGTCACCGCCAAGGTCGGGCACCGTGTCGTCGACACCGGCCCGTACGGCCTCGTCCGCCATCCGATCTACACAGGACTGCTTTTGGCCATCCTTGCCACCATGGCGGCGAAAGGCACTGTCTGGGGTGTTGCCGGGGCCATCCTGCTGACCATCGGCATCGTCATGAAGGCAAAGCTCGAGGAACGCTTCCTGCGCGGCGAGTTGGGCAGTGCCTATGACGACTACGCCAGGCGAGTGCCGATGCTGGTGCCGTTCGCGCCAGCCTGACGCGACAAGCTCAAAGCATCCTCAGCAGCGCGCCGCCAATCGAATACCCCGCGCCAAAGGCGCAGATCAGGCCGAAATCGCCGGGTTTCATGTCGGCATGGTTCTCCGACAGCGCCACGATGGCGCCGGCGCCCGCCGTGTTGCCCAGCCGTTCAAGCACCATCGGCGCGCGGTCGTGATCGACCTCGTGGCCGAATGACAGTTTCAGGATCATGGCGTTCATCCGCGCATTGGCCTGATGCAGCCAGAAGCGCCTGACCGCCTGTGGCGTCAGCCCATGCTCGGCGAGGAATTCCACGATGAACTTCTGCCCGGCGACGGTGACTTCCTTGAACACCTTGTTGCCGACCTGCTTGATCAGATTGCCTTCCAGGTTGATCATGTAGGGATCGTCCTGGGCGGTGCGGGTGTGGTAGCCCAGATTGGTGCGGATGTTGTTCGACATCTGCGTCCAGATGCGCGTGTCGAGCACCTCGAAGCGCCCCGGCCGCTTGTCGCCCTGCGCCAGCCCTTCGACCACCATTGACACCGAGGCGTCGCCGAAGATGAAATGCGTCTGCCGGTCGCGGAAATTGAGATGACCGGTGATAATTTCCGGCGTCGTCACCAGAATGCGCTTGTGCGCGCCCGAGCGCACCAAATTCACCGCCATGTGAAGGGCCGCCGCAGCGGACGAACAGCCAAGCCCCATGTCGAACCCGGCACCCTTGGTGCCCAGCGCCTCCTGCATTTCGACGGCGATCGCCGGATAGGGCCGCTGGTGATGCGAGGCCGAGCAGATCACCAGGTCAATGTCGGATGGTTCTAGGCCAGCATGGTCGAGAGCCTTCTTGGCCGAGGCGATACCGAACTCGGCTTCGAGCGACAGCGCATCGTCGGGCCGTGCCGGAATGCGTGGCGCCATCCGGGTCGGATCGAGAATGCCCTCGCGCTCGATGACATGCCGGGTGCGCACGCCCGAGGCGTGAACGATGAAGTCGCTGTCCGATTTCGGCAGCAGCGGCTCGCCGGTGCCCAGACGGCGCGCATTCTCCATGTCGACCCAGGCATTGAAGCTGGCGACCAGTTCTTCATTGGTGATCTTGGCTTCAGGGATTTCTACGCCGATGCCGCTGATGATGACGCGATGCATATATCCAGTCCGTCCCATCCGCAGGCGTTGCGGGCTCCATGTGGGCGCCGGAACGCTCCGGCGCAACAGTTTTCTCACCGCGGCGGTTTACGCCGGCTTAAGCCGGACTCACCAGGCGCACAGCTTGGTGCTGGTCTGTGGGTTGTTCCAGCAGGCACCGTCGTCGCGGCTGCGCACGAACTGCCCCGGCAGCGGCACATTGCGGCGGCCGAGATTGACATAGCCATAGGCAAAGCCCGGCTCGTCGATCTCCAGGACATAGGTCGGATAGCCCGGCGCCGAGATGCGGAAGCTGCCGGCATCATCGATCGCGCGATAGCTGCACGGAAAATAGCCGTCATCGCTGGTGAAGCAGCGCGCCCGCTTGGCCTCGGCCGAGATCGAGAACGCCAGAAGTGCCGCCGCGCACACGCCGCCGCCGAAGAGCATCTTTTTCGGTGTCATCACCCCCGCCACGCGGGCCCAACCTGCCACACGGGCATTTCATCCCATCGGGATGAAATGCGCATGGCGGCGAAACCCCGTCAAGCGGCGGCATTGAGCGTCGTGCAACGTGGATAATCAGGCCCGCTTGGCGACGATGAAGATGCGCGGAAAGCGCAAGAGCACCTTGCCGCTCGCCGTCTTCGGATAGGCCTTGGCGATCTTGGCCGTATAGCTGTCGAGGAACAGCGTCTTCTCGTCCGCATCGAGCGGGTCGACAAAGGGCTTCAAGCCGGTCGATTTCACCCATTCGACGATCGCTTCGGCGTCGGCAAGCGGGTGGTTGTAGATCGTGTGCCAGATGTCCAGCCGATCGCTGAGCGGCGACAGAAGGTCATAATAGAACGACACCGGCGGCAAGGGCGCGCGCACCGCGCCCTTCATCTTGGCGGCAAACGGCATTTCGGCGGCGGTTTCCCGCATCAGGCGGTGCGAGTCCTCGCCCATATTGTCGGGCATCTGGACGGTCAAGGCGCCGCCCGGCGCCAGGAAGCCCATCAGCCGCTGGAACACCGCGGGATGCTCGGGCAGCCACTGGAACACCGCATTGGCGAAGATCACGTCGACCGGCTCAGCCGGCTGCCACTTCGATGCATCGGCCAGATCAAAGGTGACCTCGGGCAGACGCGCCCTCGCCTTCTCGATCATGTCGGGCGACGTGTCGAAGCCGCTCACCCGCGCATCCGGCCAGCGCTCGACCAGCAGCTCGGTCGAATTGCCCGGCCCGCAGCCGATATCGACCACCCGGCGCGGGAAATCCACCGGCACCTGTGCCACGAGATCACGCGCCGGCCGCGTGCGCTCGTCCTCGAATTTCAGATATTGGGCGGCGGACCAATCGGGCTTTTGCGAAACAGCGCTGCTGTTCATCGATAGACCTCGCGACGGTTGCCTATTTCCACGACCAGGACGACAAGGCGGCTATCCCAGAACTGGACGATGATCCGGTGGTCGCCGACGCGAAACCGCCAAGCTTCTTCTTTGGTTGCGGTCAGGCGTTTGGCAAGAACTCTTGGATCGGGATGCGCCGAAACTCGCCCGGCGAGGAATTCGAGGACACGGCGCTGGTCCTTCGTCGAAAGCCGTTCAATATCCTTTTTAGCGCGCGGCGTGAACTCGACACGCCAAGTCATTCAGCGGCAGGCTTCTTGCTACGCTCGTCGCTTTCACGAAGTTCGAGCTGGCGGATCATCTCCTCCAGCGGGATACGAACGCCGTCGTCATTCCTGACCCGTTCCTCGGCAATCCTGGAGTCCTGCCAATCCTCGATGGCCTCGAGAATCGCGTCGACGGCGACCTGATCGGTCGTACGGCCACTGGCCTCGGCCATGTCGGCCAGCAGCTTTTCGGTCTTTTGCGGCAGTTTGACTGTGATCATGGAAAGCTCCGTCAACCCAATTTAGGTCAAACGACGATCTCCCGCAACGGAACTGTTCCTCTACCGCGTCAGCCTCTTGTAGGTCATGCGGTGCGGGTTTACGGCATCGGGCCCAAGCCGGCGGATCTTGTCCTGCTCGTAATCCTCGAAATTGCCCTCGAACCATTCGACATGGCTGTCCCCCTCGAAGGCGAGGATGTGCGTCGCCAGGCGGTCGAGGAACATGCGATCGTGCGAGATGATGACCGCGCAGCCGCCGAAGTTTTCCAGCGCGTCTTCGAGTGCCGCCAGCGTTTCCGTATCGAGATCGTTGGTCGGTTCGTCGAGCAGCAGCACGTTGCCGCCGGTCTTCAGCATCTTGGCCAAGTGCACGCGGTTGCGCTGGCCGCCGGACAGATTGCCGACCTTCTGCTGCTGGTCGCCGCCACGGAAGTTGAACGACGCGCAATAAGCACGCGTGTTGGCCTCGAACTTGCCAAGCTTGACCACTTCGGCGCCGCCGGAAATCTCTTCCCACACGGTCTTTGACGGATCGAGCGCATCGCGGCTCTGGTCGACATAGCCGAGCTTGACCGTCTCGCCGACGCGCACGGAGCCCGCGTCCGGCTTTTCCTGGCCGGTGATCATACGGAACAGCGTCGTCTTGCCGGCGCCGTTCGGGCCGATGACGCCGACGATGCCGCCGGGCGGCAGCTTGAATTCCAGGCCGTCGATCAAGAGCGTGTCGCCAAAGCCCTTCGACAGGCCCTCCGCCTCGATCACCACATTGCCGAGCCGCTCGCCATGCGGAATGACGATCTGCGTATCGCTTGGACGCCGCTTGTCGGCTGCATCCAGCAGATCCTGGAACGCCTGGATACGCGCCTTGGACTTGGTCTGACGCGCCTTCGGGCTCGACTGGATCCACTCGCGCTCGCGGCCGATGGCGCGCTGGCGGGCATCATCCTCGCGGCCTTCCTGCTTGAGGCGCTTGGCCTTGGCTTCGAGGTACTTGGTGTAGTTGCCCTCATAGGGAATGCCGCGACCACGGTCGAGTTCGAGGATCCAGCCGGTGACATTGTCGAGGAAGTAGCGATCGTGGGTGATGATCATCACGGCGCCCGGATAGGCACGCAGGTGCTTTTCCAGCCACGCCGTGGTTTCGGCGTCGAGATGGTTAGTCGGTTCGTCGAGCAGCAGAAGGTCGGGCTGGCGCAGCAAGAGCTGGCAAAGCGCTACCCGGCGGCGCTCGCCGCCCGAAAGCTTGGTGACTTCCGAATCCTTGGGCGGGCAGCCCAGCGCTTCCATCGCCATCTCGACCTGCTGTTCGAGATCCCACAGGTTGAGCCGGTCCATCTCGTCCTGGAGCTTGGCCGACTCGTCGGCCGTCTCGTCGGAATAGTTCATCATCAATTCGTTGTAGCGCTCGATGATGGCGGTCTTGGCGGCGACGCCTTCCATGATGTTTTCGAACACGGTCTTGCTCGGATCGAGCGCCGGCTCCTGCGCCAGGTAGCCGACGGTGGCGCCTTCAGCCAGCCAGGCTTCGCCGTTCCACTCTTTGTCGAGCCCAGCCATGATCTTGAGGATCGTCGACTTGCCCGACCCGTTGGGGCCGAGGATGCCGATCTTGGCGTCCGGATAGAAGGACAGATGGATGTTCTCGAGCACCTTCTTGGTGCCGTAGGCCTTGTTGAGGCCGGCCATGTGATAGATGAACTGGCGTGCCACGCGCGCTTTCCCTGAAAAACTGACTGATCCAGAAAACTGACTGGATTTGTCGAATTGAGTGGAGGTTGGCCGCTATGTAGGCGATGCGGCGGCGAACGGCAATCGCTTTTGCCATATCTGGCCGGTCACGTGGACAAGTGCGCGCTGCCGGTACCGCCCGGAGCCCGCGCTTACTGGAACCCAATCGCATCGACCGTGCCGGTCGGGCAGCCGGCCTTGTTGGTCGGCACCGAAGCCAGCAGCAGATCCTTCAGCGAGCTGTTGGGACCGATCGAGCCAGCAAGGCCGAGTGTCAACTCGCCGATCAGCCGCCGGCCGCTCGACGGATCGATGACGCAGGACACGCGCACGCGGTCCCCTGCTCCCGCGCCGAAGGCAGTGTCGAAGGCGCCGCGGATCTGGTCCGCCGTCAGCTTGCCGCCGATGTTCTTGGCAAAGAGATCGCGGACCGGCGAGCCGTTCACCGCCCGCATCAGACTAAGCGCGTCGGAGAAGTATTCCTGCTGGCTCTTGCCGTAGCAGGTGCCGTGCTTGATCCACTCATGCCGTTCGAGCTTCGAAGCTGTCCCCGGCATCACCTTGTCGAGTTCCGTGCGTGTGCCCGCGTCCAGATTGACCGGCGGCAGGTCCTTCCAGTGAGCCGGATTGTCGTTGGCCTTATCGCCCGCCGTCGCCTGGCAATAGAAATTGCCGTTCGGCTGCGGCCACAGGCCGTGCAAGGTGAAATGCGTCGCGTCGAAGTCGTTGGCACTCTGCGCCTTGCATTCGGTCTTGTTCGACTTGGTTTCGCAAAAGGCCGGCTGCCAGCTCAGCGCGAACACGTATTCGGGTTTTCCCGATGCCGCCGGCTTGCCTTGCCCACCCGGTGCGGCCGGCACCGTCACCGCGCTGCTCCCGGAGACATGGCCGCAGGTGACCTTCACCCAGCGGCGCTCCGGATCGGCGCCCGGCACCAGGATCAGATAATGCGTCGGCGCCTCCTTATTGCCGGCAAGCAGCTGGTAGCTCTGTCCGGCATCAGTCGAGACATTGCCGGGGTTCTTGCCGTTCTTGATGGCTTGCGTCGCCGGACAGGCCGCGTCGGCGACAAAGGAGCCGCTCATCTTGACGTCGGCACGCGCCGCCCCGGCCAGCGACGCCGCCAACGTGGCCAATCCGAAAACGACAGCAATGCGCATGGAAAATCCCCGGCTGAAGAAGTGGGCGACAGACTGAAGCTGTCTCCATGTCAGAATTGCGATATTTTGCTGGCCAAACGCAAGAAACATGGTCTGCGAAAGCAGGCAGGGCGGATTGACGCACAACCGGCACCGGCGCAAACAAAGCCGGCGCCACGGTGGTGGCCAGAGCCTGGAGACCGAGCGGCATGTCATTCAGCCAGCAGCGCGTGGTTGCCTCGCCGACCGGGGCCGACCTCAATCTTTTCGTCAGGCAGGCCGATGGCCGGGCACGTGCCGTCGTCCAGATCAATCACGGGCTAGCCGAGCACGCCGCGCGCTATGCCCGCTTCGCCGATTTCCTCGGGGCACGCGGCTTCCACGTCTATGTCCACGATCATCGTGGCCACGGTGCGACCAAGGCCCCCGATGCCCCGCTCGGCAGGTTCGCGGGCAAGGACGGTCCGGCCAAGGTGATCGCCGACGTCGACGCCATTCACGATGTCATCGCCAGCGAACAGCCGAACCGGCCGGTCATCCTGTTTGGTCATTCGATGGGTGCGTCCGTGGCGCTGAACTACCTGCTGCGCCACTCGTCGCGCGTTCATGCCGCCGCGATCTGGAACGGCAATTTCTCAGCTGGCCTGCTCGGCCAGCTGGCGCTCGGCATCCTTGCCTGGGAACGGTTCCGGCTGGGCTCGGATGTTCCGTCCCGGCTGTTGCCGAAACTCACCTTCCAGGCCTGGGGCAAGGCGGTGCCCAACCACCGCACATTGTTCGACTGGCTGTCGCGCGACGAAGCGGAAGTGGCGAAATACATCGCCGATCCCCTGTGCGGCTGGGATGCCTCGGTGTCGATGTGGCGCGACGTCGTCGGCATGGCGCTGAATGGCGGCAGGGATGCCGGCTTTGCCGGTATCCGGCGCGATCTCCGCATCGGCATCGTCGGTGGCGAGAAGGATCCCGCATCGGACTACGGCAAAGGGATCACCCATCTTGCCGATCGCATGCGCGGAATGGGTTTTTCGAATCTCGTTTCAAAGGTTTACGCCGACACCCGCCACGAAAGCCTGAACGAGGTGAATCGCGACATCATCATGAACGATTTTGCGACTTGGGCCGACGGCGTGCTGAAGGGTTGAAGGGATTGGCCTATCGCAAGAGCCGTGACAGCCATTGCAGGGCTTGGTAGAGGCTCTGCATTCGCAGCAATCAAGGTGATTGCAGCAACCACGGTGATTTATGGCCGAACCCCCGCTGAAAGGCGTCCGCGTCGTTGAACTCGCCCGCATCCTTGCCGGGCCTTGGGCCGGGCAATTGCTTGCCGATCTTGGCGCCGATGTCATCAAGGTGGAAAGCCCCGATGGTGGCGATGACACCCGCAAATGGGGCCCGCCCTTCGTCATGGGCAAGGACGGCGAGAACCTGTCGGCCGCTTACTACCATTCCTGTAATCGCGGCAAGCGCTCCATCGCCATCGACTTCTCGACGCCGGAGGGCGCTGAGACCGTGCGCAGGCTGGTCGCGACTTCGGATGTGCTGATCGAAAACTTCAAGCTCGGCGGCCTGAAGAAGTACGGCCTCGACTATGACAGCCTACGCAAGATCAACCCGCGCCTCGTCTATTGCTCGATCACCGGCTTTGGCCAGGACGGACCTTACGCCCCACGCGCCGGCTACGACTTCATTATCCAGGCCATGGCCGGCATGATGTCGATCACCGGCGAGGTCGGCCGCGAGCCGCAAAAAGCCGGCGTCGCCATCTCGGACATCTTCACCGGCCTTTATTCGGTCATCGCCATCCAGGCGGCACTGCGCCATGCCGAACGGACCGGCGAAGGCCAGCATATCGACATGTCGCTTTTCGACACCCAGATCTCGGCGCTCGGCAACCAGAATTTGAATTATCTCGTCTCCGGCAAGTCACCGGTGCAGATGGGCAATGCGCATATGAACATCGCCCCTTACGAAGTGGTGCCGGTCAGGGATGGCCACATCATCCTGGCGGTCGGCAATGACGGCCAGTTCGCCAAATTCTGCGCTGCCGTCGGGCTGGACGATCTACCTGCAAATCCCGACTTCGCCACCAATCCTGCCCGGGTCGCCAACCGGGTCAGGCTGCGCGAACGCATCATCGAGGCGCTGAAGGTTTTTGATCGCGATCCGCTGCTGGCAAGGCTGGAAGCGGCGAGCGTGCCGGCCAGCCCGATCAACACGATCGGCCAGATGTTCGCCGATCCGCAGACAATCGCGCGCGGCATGCGGCTCGACCTCGACGATGGCCACGGCAACCTTCTGCCGTCGGTGCGCGCACCGATGGTCATGTCGGGCACGCCGCTGGTCTATGAGCGCCCCTCGCCGCGCCTGGGCGAGCACACGCAAGAGATCCTTGCCGAACTGGAGAAGTCTGGACAATGAAGACCGGCGGACAACTGATCGTCGATGCGCTCGAAGCCAACGGCACCGACCGCATCTATTGCGTGCCGGGTGAATCCTATCTGGCGGTGCTCGACGCGCTGCACGATTCAGCGATCCGCACCATAGTCTGCCGCCAGGAAGGCGGTGCTGCCATGATGGCCGATTGTCACGGCCGCCTGACCGGCAAACCCGGCATCTGCTTCGTCACCCGCGGCCCCGGCGCCACCAACGCCTCGGCCGGCATCCACATCGCCATGCAGGATTCGATACCCGTCATCCTGTTCATCGGCCAGGTCGCCAGCCACGCCAAGGAGCGCGAGGCCTTCCAGGAAGTCGACTATAAGCGCTTTTTTGGCGATATCGCCAAATGGGTGGTCGAGATCGACGACGCCTCGCGCATCCCCGAATTCGTCACCCGCGCCTTCGCGGTGGCGACATCCGGCCGCCCCGGCCCGGTCGTCATCTCGCTGCCGGAAGACATGCTGACAAGCGTCGTAGAGGCACCCATCGCCTTGCCGCACACGCCGGTCGAAACGCGGGCCGGCGAAGCCGAACTCGACGCGCTGGAGAAATTGTTGGCCAAGGCCAAGCGGCCTTTCGTTATCCTCGGCGGCACGCGCTGGGATGCCGAGGCGGTTGCACAAATGCGCACGATCGCCGAGGCGTGGTCGCTGCCAATCGGCTGCTCCTTCCGCCGCCAGATGCTGTTCGATCATCTGCATCCGAACTATGCCGGCGATGTCGGCATCGGCATCAACCCGAAGCTGGCGACAGCGATCAAGCAGGCCGATCTGGTGCTGCTGATCGGTGGCCGCATGGGCGAAATGCCGTCGTCCGACTACACGCTGCTGAAAAGCCCCTACCCCGACCAGGCGCTGGTCCATGTCCATGCCGACGCCGGCGAACTCGGCCGCGTCTACCGGCCAACACTGGCGATCAACGCTTCGCCCTCCGCCTTCGTCGAGGCTTTCGCCAAGCGCAAGCCGGCCTCGCCGACCTGGGCAGCCGAGACGCCAAAGCTGCATGCCGCCTATCTCGACTGGTCGACGCCGCCGGAAAGCGGCCCCGGCTCGGTCCAGATGGGGCCGATCATGAACTATCTGGAAAAGATGTTGCCCGACGACGCCATCCTCACCAACGGCGCCGGCAATTACGCCACCTGGGTGCATCGTTTCCACCGCTTCCGCCGCTTTGCCACGCAAGGCGCACCGACCTCAGGCTCGATGGGCTATGGCACACCTGCGGCGGTCGCCGCCAAAGAGCTGTTTCCGGACCGCACCGTGGTCGCCTTCGCCGGCGACGGCTGCTTCCTGATGAACGGGCAGGAATTCGCCACCGCCGTGCAATATGACCTGCCGATCGTCGTCGTCGTCGTCAACAACGGCATCTACGGCACCATCCGCATGCATCAGGAGCGCGAATATCCCGGCCGCGTCGTCGCTACTGATTTGAAGAATCCTGACTTCGCGGCATTGGCCCGTGCCTATGGCGGTCACGGCGAAACCGTCGAGAAGACCGCCGAATTCGCCCCGGCCTTCGAGCGTGCCCGTGCCAGCGGCAAGCCGGCGATCGTCGAAATCAGGCTCGACCCCGAGGCAATCACGCCGACCAAGACGATGACCCAGATTCGCGACAAGGCCTGATGAAAAAGGGGCGGTCACCCGCCCCTTTCTCTCGGAATCCTACTTCGCCTTTTCGATCTGGCCGCGGATCTCGCCGTCCTGGTTGGCTGATGTATGGATGTTGACGTAATATTTGCCTGCCTCCAGGTCAGCCGCCTGCGCATCCGTCAACGTTTCAGATCCCCTGATCGGGCTCTTGAGCTTTTTGAATGGGATGACCGGGTCGGCGTTTGCCCCCATCGCCGCCGGGCCGTGAATGTGCGCGCCCGTTGCTGGTCCGCTGAGGCCGGAATATTTGACGTTCCAGTTGAGCTTCTTCTTGGCCGTGTCGAACGTGAAAGTGGCCGTGCCCTTGCCCTTCGTGGTGACGGGCGGGTTTTGCTGGCCGCCGTCGAGCGTCGCCTTGAACTTTTCCGTGGCGGCCAGAGCCGGCGATGCGAACAGGAACGCGGTCGAAATGGCCAGCGCCGAAAGCGCCGGGAAGAAGGATAGGTTGCGCATGAAGAACCTCCGATTGGGATGTCGCATCCGTCGCGCCTCCCGGCGCGCGCATGCGGTAACGCAACGGCTGAGCATCGAAATGTATCCCACCACACGCTTTTGTGATGGCCGATAAGAGAATCCGATCGCTCGCCCTTCCCGGATTCCAGGGCAGGTGACCCCGTCAGACCGCCGCCAGCGCCTGCGTCAGGTCGGCGATCAGATCGTCGGGGTGCTCGACACCGATCGACAGCCTGACCGTGGTCTCCAGCACGCCGATGCGCTGGCGCACGTCGAACGGAATTCCCGAATGGGTCATGGCCGCGGGATGACTGGCCAGCGATTCCGTTCCGCCGAGGCTCACCGCCAGCTTGAATATCTGCAGCCCGTTGAGAAAGGCGAAGGCCGCCTTCTCCCCGCCCCTGATGTCGAAGGAGAAAGTCGAGCCGGCGCCGCTGCATTGTGCCCTGTAGACAAGGCCTGCCGGCGTATCCTCGCCCAGGAACGGCAGATAATGCACCTTCTCGACCTTGGCATGATCGCGCAGGAATTCGGCGACCAGCCGCGCATTGTCGTTGGCCCGCTCCATGCGGATCGACAGCGTCTCCAACGAGCGGCCGAGCATCCAGCAGGAATGCGGGTCAAGCTGCGTGCCGATCGCGCCGCGCAGCGCCTTGATCGGCTTGGTGACCCTCTTGCTGCCCATGGCGGCACCCGCGATCAGGTCGGAGTGGCCACCGACATATTTGGTCAGCGAATAGACGGAGACATCGGCGCCGTGTTCGATCGGCCGCTGGAAAACCGGGCCGAGCAATGTGTTGTCGCAGACGACGATCGGCGTCGACCCTTGGGCCGCGCCGATCTCGTCGGCGATCGTCCGCATCAGCGCGATATCGACCAGGCTGTTGGTCGGATTCGACGGCGTCTCGATCAGGATGACCGACACGCGGCCTTTCGCGACGGCCGCGTCGCTAGCCGCGCGCACAGCCGTCTCGTCGACGCCATCCGCGAAGCCGACAGCGCCGATGCCGAAACCGGAAAGCGTGCGCGTCAGAAGCGTCTCCGTGCCGCCGTAAAGCGGCTGCGAATGCAGGATGACGTCGCCCGGACGGGCATAGGCGAGCAGTGTGGTGGCGATCGCCGACATGCCAGACGAAAACAGGATGCAGGCATCCGTCCCCTCGTAGACCGCCAGCCGGTCCTCGACGATCTCGCTGTTGGGATGGTTGAAGCGCGAATAGACCAGGCCGGACGCCGTGCCGCTCGGCGGCTCCTTGCGCCCGGACGTGTAGTCGAAGAAGTCGCGTCCCTCCTCCGCCGACTTGAACACGAAGGTCGAGGTCAGGAACACCGGCGGCTTGACGGCGCCCTCCGAAAGCTGCGGATCGAAGCCATAGCTCAGCATCAGCGTCTCCGGATGGAGCTTGTGGTTGCCGATATGGGTTTTCGACGGGCGTGGCGCGGTCATGATCTTTCCTGCCTTTCTCGAGGAGTGTCGCGGCAATTTATGCGATCCCGATCGGCCAGTCCTTGCTATTCTTCGGCTCGCATGGCTGCATTCCCGCAACAAATTGCCTGGAGAGACCGAAAGTGCAGCAGAAGATAGCCGATGATTTCGACCGCAGGATCCTGCGTGAGCTGCAGGCGGACGCCCGCATCACCAACAACGAGCTTGCCGAACGGATCGGCTTGTCGCCCTCGCCTTGCCTGCGGCGGGTGCGGCGGCTGGAGGAAACCGGCGTCATCAGGGGCTACACCACGCTGGTCGATCCCTCAGCCTTCGGCTGGAGCATGGTCGCCATCGCCACCATCCGGCTCGGCCGCCAGAACGAGGACGAGATCGTCATGTTCGAGGACGCGATCCGCGGCTGGGAGGAGGTGCTGGAATGCCACCTCGTCACCGGTTCGCGCGACTATGTGCTGAAGGTGGTGACGGGAAGCCTCGAACAGTACGAGCGCTTCATCAAGGAAAAGATCGCGCGGCTGAAATGCGTCGCCTCGATCGAGACCAGCTTCGTCATGAACACCATAAAGGAACGGCGCCTCTGACATTCTTGCCGGAGGCGCCGCTTTCGAGATCGGTGTGTCGCTGACTAGGCTTACTTCACCGCCTTGTCGGTGATGGCGGTGGTGTAGGCGCCGGTCGGCTCCTTGGTGATGATCTTCTGGTCGAGCAGCGCCTTGGCGGTGCGCTCGTAGGTTGCCGGGTCCAGCTTGCCGTCGGCATTGTCGACCAGCTTGGCGACTTCGCTCATCATGCGCTTCTGGTGGTTCTCGTCCTGGCCGCCTGCGTCCATGACGATGCCTGCGGCTTCATCATTGTTGTCGATGGCGTATTTCCAGCCCTTCATCGAGGCGCGCACGAAACGCACCATCTTGTCTTCGAAAGCCGGATCCTTGAGCTTGTCTTCCGACGCATAGAGCCCGTCCTCGAGCAGATCATTGCCCATCGCCGAGTAGTTGAACACGGTCAACTGCTCCGGCTTGTAGCCGGCGTCGATCAACTGCCAGTATTCGTTGTAGGTCATGACCGAGATGCAATCCGCCTGCTTCTGGATCAGCGGCTGCACGTCGAAGCTCTGCTTGAGCACGGTGACACCGTCCGGGCCGCCGTCGGTCTTGAGGCCGAGCTTGTTCATCCAGGCGTAGAACGGATATTCATTGCCGAAGAACCAGACGCCGAGCGTGTGGCCCTTGAAGTCGGCTTCGGTCTTGATCGGTCCGTCCTTCGGGCAGACAAGTTCCATGCCGGCCTTCTTGAACGGCTGGGCGATGTTGACCAGCGGCACGCCCTTTTCGCGGGCGGCCAGCGCACCGCCCATCCAGTCGACGATGACGTCGGCGCCGCCGCCGGCGATCACCTGCTCGGGCGCGATGTCCGGGCCGCCCGGCTTGATCTCGACGTCGAGGCCTTCGGCCTCGTAGAAACCCTTGGCCTTGGCGACATAGTAGCCGGCAAACTGGGCCTGAGTGACCCATTTCAGCTGCAACGTCACCTTGTCGGCGGCCATTGCCTGGAAAGCGGCAAGCGACATCGCGCCGGCCAGAACAGGAATAATCAGTCTTTTCATTTTATTACCCTCTGAAGTTAGTGCCCTTAAACCCACCGCCCTATCCACCACGGACAGAGGGATGCCAAAACGTGACGGCTCTTTCGACAAGAGCGACCACGCCATAAAAGACCGAACCCGCAAGTGCTGCAACTGCGATTTCGGCCCAGACCATGTCGATGTTCATCCGCCCGACCTCGGTCGAGATGCGGAAGCCCATGCCGACGACAGGCGTGCCGAAGAACTCGGCGACGATGGCGCCGATCAGCGCCAGCGTCGAGTTGATCTTCAGCGCGTTGAAGATGAAAGGCGCGGCTGCCGGCAGCCTGAGCTTCAGCAGCGTCTGCCAGTAACCCGACGCATAGGTGCGCATCAGGTCGCGCTCCATATGGCCGGAGGCGGTAAGGCCGGCGACCGTGTTCACCAGCATCGGGAAGAAGGTCATGATGATGACCACCGCCGCCTTGGACTGCCAGTCGAAGCCGAACCACATGACCATGATCGGTGCTACGCCGATGATCGGCAGCGCCGAGACCATGTTGCCGATCGGCAGCAGCCCGCGCCGCAGGAACGGCACGCGGTCGGCGAGCACCGCGGCGATGAAGCCGGCGCTGCTGCCCACGACATAGCCGAAGACAACTGCCTTGAAGATGGTCTGGCGGACATCGGCGCCGAGTACAGGCAGCGAACCGGCGATGCGCACGCCGATGGCGCTAGGCGGCGGCAACAGGATGAAGGGGATGCCCGCGCCTCGCGTCACCGTTTCCCAGATGATCAGGATCCAGGCGCCGAAGATGGCCGGGATGATCAGGCGCAACCCCGTCCGTGCCCAACTGGCTAAAGGACGCAATGACGACAGCACCGCCACGCAGCGCCAGCCAAGCAGCCATGCGGCCGCGAGCAGCAGGAAGTACGGCGCCAGTGCGGTGCCCTCGAAACCTGTAATGCCCGATATCAGCAGCCAGGCGACGAGGTGGGCGCCGACAAACAGCACCACCGCTTCCGCAAGAGGAGGAATCCTGGCCATCGAGATCAGCGCCGCCAGCACCGCCAGGCCGAGCATCAAGCCCTTGGTTCCGAGATAGGGGTAGTCGAAGCTGGCTGTCGGGTCGGCAAGTGCCGCCGCTTCCGGGCTCGACATCGCGCCGAGCGCCACCGCGAACAGGCACAGCACGATGGCCAGTACTGCTTGCCACGAAGGTTTCAGCCAGTTCATGCCGGCCTCCCGCCCATGGCGCGGTCGACGATGCGTCCGGCGATGCCGACGACCATGACCAGAAGTGCCGCCACCACCGAACCGGCGACCAGCGCCGACCAGATGTCGATGGACTGGCTGTAATAGGCGCCTGCCAGAAGCTTGGCGCCGATGCCGGCGACCGCACCGGTCGGCAGTTCGCCGACGATGGCGCCGACCAGGCTCGCCGCCACCGCCACCTTCATCGAGGTGAACAGGAACGGCACCGAGGCCGGCACGCGCAATTTCCAGAAGGTCTGCGCAAGGCTGGCATTGTAGGTGTGCATCAGATCGAGATGCATGATCTCGGGCGAACGCAGCCCTTTCACCATGCCCACGGTCACCGGGAAGAACGACAGATAGGTCGAGATCATCGCCTTCGGGATCAGGCCGGTGATGCCGACCGCCGCCAGCACGACGATGATCATTGGCGCCACCGCCAGGATGGGAATAGTCTGTGAGGCGATGATCCAGGGCATCAGGCTGCGGTCGAGCGTCGCCACATGCACGATGCCGACAGCGATGATGATGCCGAGCGCCGTGCCGAAAGCAAAGCCGAGCAGCGTCGACGACAGCGTCACCCAGGCATTGTAGACGAGGCTGCGACTGGAGGTGACGGGCCGCAGGAAGGTGTTTTCGAAGAAATTCACCGCCACCTGATGCGGTGCCGGCAGTGTCGGCTTCGGCTGCGCCAGCGTCTTGCCGATGAACTCGCTCAAGGTATGTGTTTCACCGGCGCGGCGGTCGAGATCGCGCTGGAACGGCGTGTTGAGGATGACGGCGAAGACATACCAGAGCACGACCACGCCAGCGAGGATCGAGGTCACGGGAATGAGCTTGTCGCGGAAGGTGTCCATTAGCAGGCCTCGCCAGATAGGCGTGCGCTCTGCGTAACGCGAGCGACCCACCACGCGTTCGTCATCCTAGGGCGGAGCAGCCGCAAAGGGGTGTGCGTAGCGGGAACGGCCAACCACGCCTTCGTCATCCTAGGGTCTGCGCTCGCCGCTTCGCGTTGGCTCCGCCCTAGGATGACGAAGGCGCGGGTGGCCACCCCCTCACCCGACCTCCGCTTCGCTCCGGCCACCCTCTCCCCGCTGGGGAGAGGAGGAACCTCGTCCGGCATCCCCTCAATCATCATAACTATGCCCTGCCCGCAGCCCGTCGCGCACCCGCGCCGCGATCGCCAGAAATTCCGGCGTCTCGCGGATGTCGAGCGGCCGTTCTTTCGGCAGCGTCGATTCGATCACATCGCTGACGCGGCCTGGGCGCGGCGACATGACGACGATGCGCGTCGACAGGTAGACGGCTTCGGGAATGGAGTGGGTGACGAAGCAGATGGTCTTGTTGGTCCGTCCCCACAGTTCCAGCAATTGCTCATTGAGGTGGTCGCGCACGATCTCGTCCAGCGCGCCGAACGGCTCGTCCATCAGCAGGAGGTCGGCATCGAAGGCCAGCGCGCGTGCGATCGAGGCGCGCTGCTGCATGCCGCCCGACAATTGCCAGGGATACTTCTTTTCGAACCCCAAGAGGTTGACGAGGTCGAGCGTGCGCTTGATGCGCTGCGCCTGTTCCGCCTTGGACAGGCCCATGATCTCCAGCGGCAGCCCGACATTGCGCTCGATGGTGCGCCAGGCAAACAACGCCGCTGCCTGGAAGACATAGCCATAAGCGCGTTTCTCGCGTGCCTGTTCGGGCGTCATGCCATTGACCGAAATCGTCCCCGAGGTCGGCTTCTCCAGATCGGCGATGACACGCAGCAGCGTGGTCTTGCCGCAGCCAGAAGGCCCGATGAAGGAGACGAATTCTCCCTTGCCGATGGTGAGATCGACATTGGACAGCGCCTGCACCGGCCCGTCATTGGTCTGGAAGGTCAGTCCGAGTTTGCTTGCCGCGACGACGGCTGGCGAGGTCCCTGTCATCGGCTGCCGCCTGCCTGGTCCCGTCCCTGCGGCGCCGGCTGGAATCCGATTGCTTTTATCGCGATGTTGTTTTCCACTCGCCCTGTCCCATTGGTCTTGTCCGCATTCAATCGACGCCCGGAGTTTCCCGATGTCGCCCAAACCCACTTGTCATCTTATCCGCCCTGAAAGCACTTATGAAGGCAAGCAGGGATTGACCTATTTCGCCGGCATCGCCGCCGAAACCGTCGGTGCCTCCGGCATCTGCATGCATCTGCTCACCCTGCCACCCGGCGCCCGCGCCAAGGCGCACATGCATGAGAGCCATGAGACGGCGATCTATGTCCTCTCCGGCGAAGTCCATACGTGGTATGGCGAACGGCTCGAGCATCATATCGTCGTCAAGGCTGGCGACCTTTTCTACATTCCCGCCGGCGTGCCGCATCTGCCGGCCAATCTGAGCGGCGCCCCGTCTTCGGCCGTCATTGCTCGCACCGATCCCAACGAACAGGAAAGCGTCGTGCTGTTGCCGGAACTGGATGCGCTCGTCGCCTGAAACCGACGGAGTCGATGGGAACTTGCGCGTCAACGGCACCGAGACACTTCCCCGTACACAGTGCCATCCTCATCCGCGATCACCAGCTTCTTGGCGTTCTTGGGACTGCGCTTGATGGTGAACTGTATCGGCGACTGACCATCCTCGCCTTCTGCCTCGCACATTGACTTCACCACCAGCGAACCGTCAGCCTGCGTCTTCTTATCGGTAAAGGTGCAGGCGCTGGTCGCGGTGATGAATTCCGTATCGTTCAGCAGCAGCATGTCTTCCGCATAGACTTCCTGGCCGTTCTTGTTGATGCAGCCGGACTTGTTGCCATAGGGCTTGGACAGATCGATGCCCGCCGCCGAGGCTTGCCCCGCGGCCAGCACGAGAACCATCGCAACAGACAGACCAAAACCACGCATGCTCACCCCCAAAACGTCACGAACATGATTGCAGCGGCCCCATTTCCTCAAGACCGGGGATGGTGACGAAGAAACCATCCTTCCCCTTGTTGGTGACCACGACTGTTTCGATCGTCGTCTCCGCTTCGCCCTCGGCGGAGCAGGTCGAACTGAGCGATTGCGAGCCCAGTACCGGCGTCAATTGCCGCGCGAACCGGCAGCCGCTGCCATAGGTCTCGATGCCTTCGGCGGTCAGCACGATATAAGCGTCACTGTCCTGATAACCGGCCTTGACGCCGGCACAGCCGACATCATTGCCCCAGGAGCCGGCCAGCACGCCGCCGGCTGCCGCCGGGCCAGCGGCAATTGCCGCCAAGACCAACGAAATGAGCGCGGCCGAACGCGCCAAGCTCAAACCCCGGTCGCCGGGATGCCGGTGCGTTCGACCTTGCGCGGCGCGGAAATTTCCTTCCACGTCGACAGCGCCCGGTTGACCGCCGCATTCGGCTCGCGGGCGACGAACTCGCCATGACCAGGCTTGGCCTTCACCTCAGCCTCCTGGATCGACAGTTCGCCACGCGAAAACACGAAGCGCGGCAGGCCGGTCACCTCGAACCCCTCGAAGACATTGTAGTCGATGACCGACTGCTGCTTCTTCGAGGAAATCCTCTTCTTGGCGCTGGGATCCCAGACGACGATGTCGGCGTCGGCGCCTTCGACGATTGCGCCCTTTTTCGGATACATGTTGAGGATCTTGGCGATGTTGGTCGAGGTCACCGCGACGAACTCGTTCATCGTCAGCCGGCCGGTGTTGACACCGGTGGTCCACAGCACCGGCATGCGGTCTTCAAGCCCGCCGGTGCCGTTCGGGATCTTGGTGAAATCGCCGACGCCGTTGCGCTTCTGCTTGGTGGTGAAGGCGCAGTGGTCGGTCGCCACCACCTGCAGCGATCCGGCCTGCAGGCCGGCCCACAGCGAATCCTGATGCAGTTTGTTGCGGAAGGGCGGGCTCATCACGCGGCGCGCCGCATGGTCCCAGTCCTTGTCGAAATACTCGCTCTCGTCCAGCGTCAGGTGCTGGATCAGCGGCTCGCCGAACACGCGCATGCCCTTCTGACGCGCCCGGCGGATGGCCTCATGCGCCTGCTCGCAGGAGACATGCACGACATAGAGCGGCACGCCGGCCATGTCGGCGATCATGATCGCGCGGTTGGTCGCTTCGCCTTCGACTTCCGGCGGCCGCGAATAGGCATGGCCCTCGGGACCGTTGTTGCCTGCGGCGAGCAGCTTCTGCGAGAGTGCCGCAACCACGTCGCCATTCTCGGCATGCACCAGCGGCAGCGCGCCAAGGTCGGCGCAGCGCTGGAACGACGCATACATCTCATCGTCGTCGACCATCAGCGCGCCCTTGTAGGCCATGAAGTGCTTGAACGAGGTGATGCCCCTGTCGACGACATCAGCCATTTCGTCGAACACTTGCTTGCCCCACCAGGTGATCGCCATGTGGAAGGAGTAGTCGCAGGACGCCTTGGAGGTCTTGTTGTCCCACATCTGCAAGGCTTCGAGCAGCGACTGCTTCGGCGCCGGCAGGCAGAAATCGACCACCATGGTGGTGCCGCCGGCCAAGGCGGCGCGCGTGCCGGATTCGAAATCATCGGCCGAATAGGTGCCCATGAACGGCATTTCGAGATGCGTGTGCGGGTCGATGCCGCCCGGCATGACGTAGCAGCCGGTGGCATCGAACTCGTGGTCGCCATGCAGGTCCGAGCCGATGGCGACGATCTTGCCGTGGCTGAACAGCACATCGGCCTTCCACGTGCGGTCGGCGGTGACGACGGTGCCGTTCTTGATGACTTTGGTCATTTTTCTTGTTCCCTTGTTCTCATCGCGCTTCTTTGCGAGCGTCTTGGCAGTATTTCAGATCGGTTCAGGGCTGAAGCCCGGCCTCTACATGACTCCAACTTCCCTCAATATCTCCTCGATGCAACCATCGAAAGAGTTCGCCAGATCTCCGGTCGAAAACCGCAACACACGATAGCCCTGTCGGAAAAACCATGCGTCGCGTATCCGATCCTTCTCCATCTGCTCCGGTGTGAAGTGATGCTCTCCATCCACTTCGATAACGAGGTTCTTCCCATGCAGAACAAAGTCAGCAACGTAAGGGCCGATGGGTGCCTGCTTTCTGGCGTGTAAACCGTATAGGCGACGGAACTCCTTCAACTCGGACCAGAGCTTACGCTCGCCTTCCGTCATGTTCCGACGCAAAACCCTGGCCCGTTTGATAACAGCAGGATCAATTCCGGTCGGTGCCAAGAGTACCCCCACCCTCAATCCCTCCCCACAAGGGGGAGGGAGGCTTGGCGTCGCGCTATCACAGCTGAACCCTTCAAAGCTTTCGCCATAGGCGCCGGCACTACTGATCCCCCTCCCCCTTGTGGGGAGGGGTTAGGGGTGGGGGTACAGCGCCGACAGTTCACCCGACGATCTCCGCCGTCTCCACCACTGCGTGGAACAAAACGTCGGCGCCGGCGCTGGCCCATTCCTTGGTGATCTCCTCGGCCTCGTTGTGGCTGAGGCCGTCGACGCAGGGGCACATGACCATTGCGGTCGGAGCGACGCGGTTGATCCAGCAGGCGTCATGGCCGGCGCCGGAAACGATGTTGCGGTGGGAATAGCCGAGGCGTTCGGCGGCATCCCGGATCGCCTTGACGCAGCCGGCATCGAAGGTGACCGGATCGAAATGGCCGACCTGCTCGATTTTGTACTGGATGTCCAACGCCTCGCAGATCGTGTCGATGCCTTCGCGGATGCGGCCGTCCATGGCGTCCAGCACTTCCTTCTCCGGCGAACGGATGTCGATGGTGAAGACGGTGCGTCCGGCGATGATGTTGCGCGAATTGGGGTAGACCTCCATGTGGCCGACGGCGCCGACGGCATCCGGCTGGTAGTCCATGGCGATCTCGTGCACCAGCTCGATCACGCGAGCCATGCCGAGCCCGGCATTGCGGCGCTTCGGCATTGGTGTCGAGCCGGTATGCGCCTCCTTGCCGGTCAGCGTCACCTGCAGCCATTTCAGGCCCTGGCCGTGGGTGACGACACCGATGTCGATGCCCTCGTCCTCGAGGATCGGTCCTTGCTCGATATGCAGTTCGAAGAAGGCGTGGATCTTGCGGTCACCGACCTTCTCGGTGCCCTTCCAGCCGATGCGTCCGAGCTCCTCGCCGAATTTTTTCCCCTGCTTGTCGGTATGCTCGTAGACATCGGCCTGGTCGAGCACGCCGGCGAACACGCCGGACGCCATCATCGCCGGCGCGAAGCGCGCGCCTTCTTCGTTCGTCCAGTTGGTGACGACGATCGGATGTTTGGTCTTGATGCCGAGATCATTGAGCGAGCGCACCACTTCAAGCCCGCCCAGCACGCCGAGCACGCCGTCATACTTGCCGCCGGTCGGCTGCGTATCGAGATGGCTGCCGACATAGACCGGCGGCAGGCTGGGATCGGTGCCTTCTCGGCGGGCAAACATCGTGCCCATTTCGTCGACACCCATTTCGAGCCCGGCCGCATCGCACCAGCGCTTGAACAGATGCCGGCCCTCGCCATCCTCGTCGGTCACGGTCTGGCGATTGTTGCCGCCGGCAATGCCGGGACCGATCTTCGCCATTTCCATGATGGAATCCCACAAACGGTCTGAATTGATTCGCAGATTCTCGCCGGGTGCGGCCATGCTTTAAAACCTCATCGATTGTGCAGCGCCTGCGTCCCCCTCCCCCTCGAGGGGAGGGTGGCCGCGAAGCGGTCGGGTGGGGTCGCCGAACATGCGCGCGACCTTTTCCTTGACCACCCGCGCGACATGCCACGCGCTGTTTATGACATCGGGCTCGTCAACGCGAAAGACATCGAACCCGAGTGAGCGCAGATAGGCGTCACGAACGGCATCGTGCCGTTTACCCCTCTCGTGTTCGAGCGGATCACCGTCGACCTCAACGATCAGCTTCACCGCGAGGCAAGCGAAATCGACGATATAGGGCCCAATCGGGCACTGGCGGCGAAACTTGATGCCGGCTGATTTCAGCTCCCGCAGTTCATACCACAGCAGGGATTCGCCCTTGGTCGCGTGAACTCGAAGCGCGCGCGCCTTCTGGCGCATTTCGAAACTCGCGCGGGTACGGGGCATCAGGAGCGACCTCGCAGCAAAAGATCAGGTCGGCGCACTGCCGCACCGACCCCACCCGACCGCTTCGCGGCCCCCCTCCCCTCGCAGGGGAGGGATATCCGCGTCCAGTTCTTCAATCGATCGCCCTCAAGATTTCACGCACATGGTCGATCAATTCGTTGATCTGGCCCTTGGTGATGATCAGCGGCGGCGACAGCGCGATGATGTCGCCGGTCGTGCGGATCAGCGCGCCGCGCTCGAACGCCTTGACGAAGGCCGAGAAGGCCCGTTTGGTCGGCTGGCCGGCGATCGGCGCCAGCTCGATCGCACCGATCAGGCCGATGTTCCTGATGTCGATGACGTTCGGCTCGCCCTTCAGCGAATGCAGTGCGTCTTCCCAGTACGGCGCCAGTTCCTCGCCGCGGGTGAGCAGGCCCTCTTCCTTGTAGGTGTCGAGCGTGCCCAGAGCGGCCGCGCAGGCGATCGGATTGCCCGAATAGGTGTAGCCGTGGAAGAACTCGATCATGTGCTCGGGGCCGGTCATGAAGGCGTCGTGGATTTCCTTCTTCACGAACACCGCTCCCATAGGGATGACGCCGTTGGAGACGCCCTTGGCTGTGGTCATGATGTCAGGCGTGACGCCGAAATAATCGGCGGCGAACGGCGTGCCGAGACGACCGAAACCGGTGATGACCTCGTCGAAGATCAACAGAATGCCGTGCTTGGTGCAGATTTCGCGCAGCTTCTGCAGATAGCCCTTCGGCGGCAGGATGACGCCGGTGGAGCCGGCGACCGGCTCGACGATGACGGCGGCGATGGTCGAGGCGTCATGCAGCGCGACGATGCGCTCCAGCTCGTTGGCGAGTTCCGCGCCATGCTCCGGCACGCCCTTGGTGAAGGCGTTCTTTTCCGGCAGATGCGTGTGCGGCATATGGTCGACGCCGCCGAGCAGCGTGCCGAACATCTTGCGGTTGGTGACGATGCCGCCGACCGAGATGCCGCCGAAATTGACGCCGTGATAGCCGCGCTCGCGGCCGATCAGCCGGGTGCGCGAACCCTCGCCCCTGGCGCGGTGATAGGCGATCGCCATCTTGAGCGCGGTTTCGACCGATTCCGAACCGGAATTGGTGAAGAAGACATGATCCATGCCTTTGGGCGCGAGGTCGACCAGGCGGTTGGCCAGCTCGAAGACGATCGGATGGCCCATCTGGAAGGCCGGCGCATAGTCGAGCTCGGCGGCCTGGTGCTGGATCGCCTCGGTGATCTTCGGCCGGCAATGGCCGGCATTCACGCACCAGAGACCAGCGGTGCCGTCGAGCACCTTGCGGCCGTCGCTGGTCGTGTAATGCATGTCCTTGGCGGACACCATCATGCGCGGCGCCTGCTTGAACTGCCGGTTTGCCGTGAACGGCATCCAGAATGCGCTGAGATCGTTCGGCGTGACTTTCAGCCGGTTGGACATGACCAAGACTTCCCCTTGTAACCTGTTTCGGTGCGCCCAACGCTTGGTCTTTGCCGCGTTTTCATGCTACGCAAATTTTTGACCGATTGGACAAACGTTAGCACCGCCCTGTCGGCGGTCAAGGGATTACTAGCGGAAATGCGGCACCTGAAGTGCGTTCCACAGGCTAGGGAAAAACTGGTCCAGAGAATTGGTCCAGATGACCCTCAACACGAGGGCTTGCAACGGTGACCACCGGAACGGACACGCCTCGCCGGACCCGCATCCAGCAGGAAAAGCGGGAACTCATCCTGGAGGCGGCGCTCGAGGTGTTCTCCACCAACGGTTTTCGTGGGTCGACCATCGACCAGATCGCCGAAGCCGCCGGCATGTCGAAGCCGAACCTGCTCTACTATTTCCGCCGCAAGGAAGACATCCACGAGACGCTGATGCAGCGCCTGCTCGACACTTGGCTGGCGCCGCTGCGCGAACTCGACGACATTGGCGATCCGCTGACCGAATTGCGCAGCTACATCAGGCGCAAGCTGGAGATGGCGCGCGATTTCCCGCGCGAGAGCCGGCTGTTCGCCAACGAAATCCTGCAAGGCGCACCGCGCATCATGCCGCTCTTGACCGGGGAGTTGAAAACGCTGGTCGACGAGAAGGCCGTCGTCATCAAGGGCTGGATGCGCGCCGGCAAGATCGCCCGCACCGACCCCTGGCACCTGATCTTCTCGATCTGGGCGACGACGCAGCACTATGCTGATTTCGATGTCCAGGTCCGCGCCGTGCTCGGGCCGAACCGTGGCGGCGACGGCCGATTCGAGGACGCTGCAAGGTTCCTGGAGCATTTATTCCTCGACGGGCTGAAGCCGAAAAGCTGACGCTTCAGGCGCTGCGCCGCTCGGCCGGCAGCGCGTCCAGCAATGTCTGCAGCTTGGCGACGGAGTTCTGCTCGGCAAGCGGCGTGTAGACGATCAGCTTCATATCGGAGCCGTCACTGATCGACAGGCTCATATGCTCGAATGTCATCGCCCCCGCGCTCGGGTGCCGGACATGCTTCACGCCCGACAGCCGGTGCGCGACGTCGCGCTGCGGCCACCAGGCGCGAAACTCGGGACTCGAGCGCGTCATCAACTCAATCAGCCGCTCAAAATCCGGATCGCCGACATACCGGGCGCTCGCCGCCCGGAACGAGGCCAGCACGGTGCGCGCCAATTCCTCCCAGTCGACCAGCAGGCGCCGGTGGTGCGGATTGGTGAACACCATGTGGACGATGTTGCGGGCGTCACCCTCCAGCAGGCCATAATCACCGAACACCGCGACGGCCGCCGGGTTCCAGGCGAGCACGTCCCAGCGTCGCCCGACCACATAAGCCGGCTGCAGAACCAGGCTTTGCAGCATATGCAGCAACGGGCCGTCGACCTTTTCCGGCGCCACGGCACGGCGTTCCGGCTGCTGGCGGTCGGCCAGGATGAACAAATGCTGTTTTTCGGCGGCGTCGAGGCGCAGTGCTTCGGCGAGCGCGGCCAGCACCTCGACCGAGGGCCGGACCTCCCGCCCCTGCTCCAGCCACGTGTACCAGGTCGTGCCGACGCCGGCGATCATCGCCACCTCCTCACGGCGCAGCCCGGGCGTGCGCCGCCTCAGGCCGGTGGCGATGCCTATGGCCGAGGGCGTCAGCCTTTCGCGGCGCGAGCGCAGGAAAGCACCGAGCTCGCGCCGGCGACTGTCTTCAGCGGAGTGTGTGGGGGCCGGTCGGGGTTGGGACTCCATGCGCTTATTATAGCAGTATTGATACCAGGATAAAGTTTGAACTGTTTGGCTCACGCCAACTGTCCCATCTTCCACCCAGAGCAACAGAACGGAGGCTCTGAACATGGACCTGAAAGACAAGACAATCCTCATCACGGGCTCGACCGACGGCGTTGGCCGCGTCGTCGCGCAACGGCTCGGCGCCGCGGGTGCCCGTGTCCTTGTACACGGCCGCGATGCAACGCGCGGCAAGGCTGTTGTCACTGAGATCGAAGCCGCCGGCGGCAAGGCCGAGCTTGTGGTCGCCGACCTCTCTTCTCTGGCCGAGGTTCGCCGCCTCGCCGAGGCGGTGCGTGCCAAGACGGACCGGCTCGACATCCTCATCAACAACGCCGGCATCGGAACGGCGGGCCAAGGCGCCAAACGCCAAGTCAGCGCTGATGGCTACGAACTGCGCTTCGCGGTCAATTATCTCGCCGGTTTCCTGCTGACATCGGAGCTTCTGCCGTTGCTGAAGGCCAGTGCTCCGGCGCGCATTGTCAATGTCGCCTCGGCGGGGCAGCAGGCGATCGATTTTAGCGATGTCATGCTGACCCGCAGTTACGACGGCGTGCGCGCCTACTGCCAAAGCAAGCTGGCGCAGATACTGTTCACTGTCGACCTCGCGGAGCAGTTGAAGGGCGCCGGCGTCACCGTCAACGCACTGCATCCGGCGAGCTACATGAACACCACCATGGTCCGGCAGGCAGGCGTGACGCCATGGAGTTCGGTCGAAACCGGCGCCGACGCCATCCTCAACCTCGCGACATCACCCGCGCTCGACGGGAAAAGCGGCCTCTATTTCGACGGCCTGCGGGAATCCCGCGCTGATGACCAAGCCTACGACGCCAGCGCGAGACAACAGTTGCGAAGTTTGAGCCAGGACCTCGTCGGCCTGGCTTCCCCCACATCGAAGGAACAGCGTTCATGACCACGACAATCCAACACACCGTCGTCATCGGCGGCTCATCCGGCATCGGCCTGGCGACGGCACGAAAACTGCTTGGTCCCGGGATGAAGGTGACCATCACCGGGCGCAACGAGGAGAAGCTGAAGAACGCATGGAAAAGCCTTGACGGCGCTGCCGACAAGGCCACTTTCGATGCCGCGAAGCCGGACGAGGCCAGCGGGTTCTTCGAGCGCCTCGGCCCTTTCGACCATTTGGTGCTGGCCGCCAGCGGCGGCAAGGGCCTTGGCCCCTTCCCGACGCTTGACCTGAGCGACATCGGCAGCGGCGTCGACGAGAAAGTCCGCCCGCAGCTGTCCTGCCTGCAGGCCGCCTTGCCAACCTTGAACAGAAGCGGATCGGTGACCTTCATCTCGGCTGTATCGGCCCAGCTCGCAACTCCCGGCGTCTCCGGCATCGCCGCCATCAACGGCATGCTGTTGACCGTGGTGCCGATCCTGGCGGTGGAACTGAAGCCACTGCGCGTCAATGTCGTGGCGCCCGGCGTCATCGACACGCCCTGGTGGGATTTCCTGGCCGAGGAGCAGAGGCAGGCGCTGTTTGCCGATTATGCCGGCAAGACCCCGGTCGGCCGCGTCGGCCGCGCCGAGGATGTCGCCGACGCAATCGCGTTTCTCGTCTCCAACGGCTTCATGACCGGCCAGGTCCTGACCTGCGACGGCGGCCTGCGATTTGCGGCGTAGCGATCGTCCGCCGCGGAAATGCTTTCACCCTCAATTGGACTTCGTTGGACCGCGCTGCATGTTTTTCTCGCCCATGGAGCTGTCGCCGGCCGGTCTTGCGGCATCTGAAGCGGGCTTATCCGGAACATAGGAATAGTCAGGCGTGTCGGCTCCATACATCTTGTTGTCGATCGCCTCCTGCCAGCTGTAGTCCGCGTCGGACGGTGAAATGTTGGCGGACCCATGGCGGGAGGAGCGGGAATGAAGCCAACTCGGTGTGATCTCTCGAACCAGTTGTGCAAAGCGTCCCATCGAACCGTTCCTTTCCTTACCCTTTCCAGATGCACGATCGCGGATGCGTCGGCTGGACCTAAAGTTGGCCTCTCAGCCAGGCGAGCGTCTCGGCAACGCCGGCAAGCCCGTACCGCGCGGCGGTATGCGCTGGTGGCTTCACCCGTATCGATATTCCGCCGGCATCATTGATGGCTTCGAAGCCGTTTTCGTCCGAGGTGTCGTCGCCCAGGAAGACCGGGCGGCGGCCTCTGAATGGCGCGATATCCATGAAGCGCCGGATCGCGGCGCCCTTGGCTGCCTCGAGCGGTAGCAACTCCACACCGGCATTGCCGGCAACCACCCGATAGCCCTTTGGCAGGACGGCCAGCGCTTGCTCGACAAGCTGCGTGGCGCGGGGAAGCAGGTGCGGGGCGGCGCGCGTGTGGATGGCCAGCACCCGGCCCTTGCGCTCGATATAGACCTTCCCGCGACCGAACTCGGCCTCGATCTCGTCGGCAAGGGCGGCAATATCCGCCGGCTCGTCCGCGATTTCGACATCGTCGTCCGGCAGGAGCCTGTGTTCCAGGCCATAAAGCCCGGCCGCGCGCAACTTCAAAGGCTGAAACAGATGGTCCACGGCCGCAACGGAGCGGCCGGTGATGAAGGCCAATGCCCCGTCCAACTTGTGATCCAGGCCTTGCAGCAAAGAGCGAAGCTCGGCGCTGACCGAAACGGCGTCCGGATGTTCGGCATGCTCCAGCAGGGTGCCATCGATGTCGAGGAACAGCGCCCACTCGCCGGTCAGCAAGGGCTGCGGCTTTTGCAGGGTCTCGCTCGCAGCCTTTTGCAGGATATCGCTCATGATAGTGCCACCCGTTTGCGCTCGAACATGGGAACGACATTGTCGATACCTTGCGGACGGTCGCCAACACCGGTCACCCGGTCGAGATCACCGCGCTTGCGCAAGCGCGCAGCGTCCAGAAGCATGCTGCCGGCCCAGCGATAGACGTTGTTGTTGCGGATGGTCTCGCGCATGGGCCGCATACGTTCGCGCTGTTCTTCTGAAGTCATGGTCAGCGCCTGCAGCAGCGCTTCGCTCATCATGGCGGCGTCGTAGGGATTGACGATCAGCGCCTCCAGCAATTCGCGCGAAGCACCGGCGAATGTGCTGAGCATCAAAACGCCCTGTTCGTCGTCTCGCGCCGCGACGAATTCCTTTGCGACCAGGTTCATGCCGTCATGCAGGCTTGTGACCATGCATATGTCAGCGGCCCGGTAGATTTCGTAGACCTGTTCCTGAGAGTGATGTTGGGCCACCATGATCACCGGTCTGTAGCCCTCGCTGCCATAACGCTGGTTGAGTTCTTCGGCATAACGGTGGCATTCGTCATGGAGCAGCCTGTAGGCAGGGAGCGTGCCGCGGCTGGGCGCCGCGACCTGCAGGAAAACCAGTTTTCCGATCCATTCAGGGTATCGCTTGAACAATTCGTCCAGCGCGTGAAACCGATCGAGAATGCCCTTGGTGTAGTCGAGACGCTCGACCCCGACGGCCAGCTTCACATCCGCTTTCAGTCCGAACCTATTCCGCAGGCGGGCGCGGCAGTCATCTACATCAGGCAATCTTGCCAGAAGGTCCGCCGGCCATTCTATCGAGATGGGATAGGCGTGCACCAGCGTCGTCTGCCCACCATAGGAGATGGCCGCATCCGCCCGTTCGATGCGGCTTTCCAGGAAGCGATCGACGCTTTCGGTGAAATTGTTGGCGTGGAACTGGGTGTGGAAACCGATGATCGAGCTGCCGAGCAGTCCCTCAAGGATGCGCTCACGCCACGGGCAGATGCTGTACACCTCCGAGTTCGGCCATGGGATATGCCAGAAGGTGATGACGATCGCCTCGGGCAGGCGCTCGCGGATCATCCGCGGCAGCAGCGCGAAGTGATAATCCTGGACCAGCACGATCGGCCGCTCGTTGCGCGCTTCGGCGACTATCGTGTCGGCGAACTTCCGGTTGACGGCTTCATAGGCTTCCCAGTCCGAGGCGCGAAAAATCGGCCGGGTGAAGGCGATGTGGCAAAGCGGCCAGAGACCCTCATTGGCGAAGCCGAGATAGTAGCTCTGATATTCTTCCTCCGTCAGCCAGACCCGGCGCAGCGTGTAGGACGGATTGCCGGGCGGCACCTGCACGCGATCGTTGTCGTCGACCATCATACGGTCTGCCGTTCCACCGCCATAGGCAATCCAGGTGCCGCCACATGCGCGGGTAATCGGCTCGAGCGCAGACACCAGCCCGCTGGCCGGCACCAGCAATTCGACGCCATCATTATTGATGTTGTGGATATAGGGTTCGCGGTTGGACACCACGATAACCTGTGCCCCCGGCAGGTCGTCGGCCAGGATCTTGCGCAATGTTTCGGGCGACCATGTCACCAGCGCCGCGTCGGCCGATTGGCCATTCTTTTCGAACTCCCGTATCACCTTGCGCGCCGCTTCCGCGGCCACGTCCTCGCCGGCCGGATGTACGACCGCCGGAGGGTGACTGCGACGCTGCCGCGATATGGAGAAGAAAACGGCAAGAGCGGAAAGACCGAGGCTCGCAAGGATCAGAACCCAGAGCAGGTCCGCACCGTAATTTGTCATTGGAATATCAACTCACCTCCGGCCGTTCGGCGGCCGTTTTGTTCGTGTTTCCGATTTGAAACTATCCACCGGCGATAAGATCGCCGTCCGGACCTACATTTTTGCAACGCACAAGGCCGGGATCGGTTCCGCCCAATCTGGTTCATGTTCTAACGATGAGCGGCACCAGCCCTTCATGGCGGTCGGCGAGGAAAGCGACGACCCGGTCGCCGACGCGCTGGAAGGTGAGATCGACCACTTTTTCGCCGACGCCCAGATGGCGAAGCGTGAGCATGTCGATGCCGATCGGCAGCCTGGGACGGGTAACGCGGATTTCGCCATCCCAGCCGTCGATCTCCAGGCCAAGGCAGGCCTGCATCAGCATGAAGGCGGAGCCAGCCGACCACGCTTGCGGCAGGCAGGCTACCGGATAGGCGATCGGTGCTTCGCCCGGCGCTCGGGTAAAGCCGCAGAACAGTTCGGGCAGCCGCATGTTGAAATGGACCGCGGACTCGAACGTGCCGCTCATTAGGCGGACCACGCTTTCACGCTCGCCATAGCGCGCCAGGCCGGCACCGCACATGGCGGTGTCATGCGGCCAGATCGAGCCATTGTGATACGACATCGGGTTGAAGAACACCGCATCGTCGGCAAGCGTCCTCAGCCCCCAGCCGGAGTGGAAGGAGGCGGAAAGAAGCTGATCGGTGACCATCCGCGCCCGCCCCGGTTCGGGCAGTCCGACAAGGAGGAGATGGCCCACATTCGAGGTCCGCACCTTGCAGGGTTCGCCTTCACCGTCGATCGCCAGGGCATAGAAGCCGAGATCGTCGAGCCAGAAATCGCGTTCCACTGCGACCCGCATGGCCTCGGCGCGGCCCTCCCAGTGATCGGCCCTGTCGTCCTCGCCGCGGCGACGGGCAAGTGCGGCCAGCCCCCGGAAGGCGGCAAAGACATAGCCTTGCACCTCGACCAGCGCGATCGGGCCCTTGGGAATGCGGCCATCGGCGTGGAAGACGGAATCGAAACTGTCCTTCCATCCCTGGTTGGCGAGGCCGGACTCGGCGGCACGCTGGTAGGTGACGAAGCCGGTCTCGCGGCCCGCCTCCTCCGTCCATTCGGCCGCGGCGCACAGCGACGGCCACAGGCTGTCGATGAACGCCATGTCACCGGTACGATCGGCATAGGCGCAGGCGAGATGGATGTAGAGCGGCGTCGTGTCGACACCGCCATAATAGCGGCCGAAAGGAAGCTCGCGCAGCGCCGCCATCTCGCCCTTGCGCGTCTCGTGCATGATCTTGCCCGGCTGCGAATCGCTGAACGGCGACGTCTCCGTCGCCTGGTGTTGGGCAAGGAAGGCCAGCACGCCCCGCGCCAGGCCTGGATTGAGCCACAGCATCTGCAGCGCCGAGATGACGCCGTCACGGCCGAACGCCGTCGAGAACCAGGGGATGCCGGCATAGGGATAGGGTCCGGTCGAAAGCTCCGTGGTCAGCAGCGCGACATCGGCGCGGGCGCGCTCCACCCAATCGTTGAAGACGCGGCCCGAACTGTGCACCGTCGCGCCATGGCGGCGCTTGGCCCGCATGCCAAAGCGCGCCCGGGCGGCGGCGGCGCGGAAACGGTCGCGGTCGGGCGCATCCGCCATCTCGGGACCGACCTCGACATAAAGCACCTTGCGGCTGCGCTTGGTTACGGCAACCAGGAAATCGGCACGGTCGGCCGTCAACTGGTCCGGCGCCTGCGAGAACGATACCGCCGATACGCGCACCAGCCCATCCAACCCGTCGTAGCGCAGCAGAACGGATGTCGCATCCATCTCGGCCACATGGGCCATTCCGCGCCTCGGCCGTGTCGAGCCGCGCACTTCGAACATGTCGCGGAAATCGGCGGCAAAGTGCAGGGAAACGCCGATTGTCGAGGTCTCCCGGCTGTAGTTGGAAAGGGTGATGCGCTCGAACAGCCTGTCTTGCCAAAGCAGCCTGACGCGTTCGATATGAATCGCGCCCTGCGGAATGTCGCGGCCGCTGACGCTCTGCATCGGCAGATTGGTCAGATTGGCGGTGAACAGCACATTGTCCTGGCTGAGCGAGGCGCCAAGCAGCGATGTCTGCCTGCCGCCGACGGTCAGCCGGAATTCGGAGAGCACGCGTGTATCGTCGCGGAAGAAACCGTCACCGGCGCCGCGTATGTCACCAAAGGCATCGGCAACCGCAAAGCAGTCGCCCTGCTTAAGCGCGAACAGCCGGTGCGGCTCGCGAGGAGCGGTCGCGTCGAGCGAAGCAAGCGCTACGGCGGGATCGAGCTGGCGCTCATCGAGTTGGGCCATTCGTCACAAATCCCCTCTTGTTTCGTTGTCGTCGCCCGAACACATCGTTGCTCACGATGCCTTCGCCTCAACCGGGACACCGATCAGGCGCGTATAAGCGGCGAGATAATCGCCGGCCATTCTTTTGGCGGAAAACCGCTTTTCGAAAACGGCCCTCACCTTTCGCCTGTCGAGCCGCAGCAAGTCCGGCACCGCGGCGACGGCGTCGTCCATCGATCCGGCGATAAAACCGGTTACGCCCTGATCGATGATCTCGGGCAGCGCGCCGCAATTCCAGGCGATCACCGGCGTGCCACAGGCCATGGCCTCGATGGCGGCCAGACCGAACGGCTCCGGCCAGTCGATCGGGAACAGCAGGCCGGCCGCCTTGCCGAGAAACTCCGCCTTCTGGTCCTCTTCGATCTCGCCGACATAGAC
The DNA here is from genome assembly GCF_040318045.1 of Mesorhizobium sp. M1338. Taxonomy (NCBI): domain Bacteria; kingdom Pseudomonadati; phylum Pseudomonadota; class Alphaproteobacteria; order Hyphomicrobiales; family Phyllobacteriaceae; genus Mesorhizobium; species Mesorhizobium sp. M1338. The sequence continues at coordinate 164,874 of NZ_JAMYLL010000005.1, forward strand.
GATGCGATCGCCGTCGATCAAAGGCTCGACCATCTTGTGGAAATAGGAACGATCGTCGTCGCCGATCTTTGCCGCAAGCTTCAGTTTCAATCCCGAGCGCAAGGCGATCTCGATGGCGCGGTCCGGGCGCTTGTCGCGTGAAAACCGGCCCAGGAAGCAAAGATAGGGTTCCTCCGCCGTCGTCTCGAAACTCGGCTCGTAAATGTTGGTCGGCAGTCCATGATGGATCGTCGCTAGCCAGTTGGCGCTGGCAAGGCCCGCCTTCTGGCTGCGCGAAATGGAAATCAGGGGAAAACGCGGGAAACACTCATAGGCCGGCGCCAGATCGACATAATCCAGCCTGCCATGCGGCGTCGTTACCGTCCGCTCCGCCATGTCCTCGAAGAAGGAAAAGTGCAGGAAGTGGCTGAGGTGGAAGTGGATGACGTCGAACTCCCGCTCCCGTTTCCGCACCTCGGCAAGCATCGAAAGATGCGCCGCGATCTCGGATTTGAAAGGACGCGGATCGAGGCGAAGCGCGCATTCCCGGCCAGCCACCAGCTTCGCGGAGGTCTGGCTGTCGCCGCTGGCAAACAGCGTCACCTCATGGCCCAAATCGACAAGCGCTTCGGTGAGATACGAGACGATGCGCTCGGTGCCACCATAGAGTCTGGGCGGCACCGATTCATAGAGCGGCGCTACATGGGCAATTTTCATATTTCATCCCGGGATGTTCGGCATACAGGGGCGAAATGCGTCAACCGCTCGATTGGTTCCGTTTTAATGATCCATACTGTCGGCGCTACAGTGCCGCAGTCGGCATGGAACTGCGGCTAAAACGACTGCGCGATCAGCGACAGGAAACCGCCGCTCAGCGCGACATTGCCGACGAAGCCGTTGATGCGCGACGCCCGGTCGGCGCCCTGATGGTCCCAGAAATTATGGAACATCGGCGTGGCAACGATGAGGAATGCCAGCAGTACCGCTGCCGCGATTGCCGTCCACAAGCCGGCGATCACCAGCACGCCGGCGCCGACCTGAAGCACGATGCCGAGCCACAGCGCCGGCCGCGCCTGCGGCACGCCGCGCGCGGCCATCAACTGGGTCAGGAACGCCGTATTCTGAATGTTGCGCAAGCCGGCGAAAACGAAGACGCCGCCGAGCAGCAGGCGGCCGAGGAACAATAAGGTCGAAGGCAAATCGGCAGGCATCGAACTCTCCCCTTGAAGAAACAATTGGAGCGCCGCCGATCGACGGCGCTCCAAAACTGGATCAGGACGATCAGGCGGCCTTGGCCGCCGGCATCGGATGAAGTGCCTGGAACGGGACGCACAGCCGGTTCCAGGTGTTGATCATGCCGAGCGCGACGGACAGCTTGACCAACTCCTCCTCCGAGAAGTGCTCGAGCGTCCGTGCATAGAGTTCGTCCGACACGCCGCTGTTGGAGATCAGGGTGACCGCCTCGGTCCAGGCCAAGGCAGCGCGTTCGCGCTCGGAAAACAGCGGCGATTCCTTCCACGCCGAAACCAGATAGAGCCGCTGCTCGGTCTCGCCGTCGCGCCTCGCCTCGCGGCTGTGCATCTCGACGCAATACGAACAGCCGTTGATCTGCGACGCCCGCAATTTGATCAGGTGCAGCAGGCTTTCCTCGAGCCCGCATTCGTCCACCGCCTTGTTGAGCGCCGACACCGCCTTCATGATCTCCGGCGCCTTGGCGAAGAATTGCAGCCTCTGTTTCATCTTGATGTCCTTTACGCTTGCTTGGTTGAACTGGATTTCTGCGGCCGCTGATGGCGCGCCACGAAGGCGCAGCCGGCTGCCACCGAACGCGGATCGGCATCGGTCATGTATTCCGAAACGATGTCGGACAGCTTTGCTTCGGCGAGTGCGGCGCGATAGGCCTTTTCGGCCTTCAGCATCGCGGCGTTGATGCCGCAGGGTTTGACATAGGCGGATGCGTCGAGCCTGACCGGACCATTGCGGCGGATCTCGCCACAACGGAAGGCCGGCTCGCGCCCTTCGACGGCCAGCACGATATCGAGCAGCGTTATACGCTCGGCCGGCCGCGCCAGCCGGTAGCCGCCGGCCGGACCCGAGACCGATTCCAGAATGTGCGCCGCGCTCAGCATATTGAGATGCTTCAGGAGATAGCTCGGCGACAGGCCGAACGCCTCCGCCATGGCGGAGGCCGCCATGGCGCTGTTGCCCTCGACACCGGCCAGCATGGCGGCGCAGTGGATGGCTGCTTCAACGCCCTCGCCCAGCTTCATTGGGTGGATCTCCTAATCATGGATATATTTTATCGTGGATATCTTTTATCCGCAATGGGAAAATGGAGAAACTCCTGCTTTCGAAACGACAATGTGCATGAGGCTTTGTGATACTGCGGGAACGACTGATGCGCAGATTATCTCAGGGGTTGTGCTGCCCCTCATCCGCCTGCCGGCACCTTCTCCCCGTATAGTGACGGGGAGAAGGGAAGCTGCGGGCACCCTTGGCGCTCTTCTTGCAACGTTGATGATTGGCGAAATCGGCGATGACGGCGTCTTTCTCCCCGTCACTATACGGGGAGTTGAGGAGCGGTCCGCGAAGCGGACGAAAAGCCAATTGCTTGGCTTTTCGAGTGACGAACGCCCGGCAGGGCAATGAGGGGCAGCGCTAACTTATGCGATCGAATTTGTCGCGACCATACAAAATCGCCCCGTGCGGACACACGGGGCGATTGCGCTAAATCGGCAATGACAAAAACTACTCCGCCGCCACCTTGGCCATCGGGTTGTTCGGGTGCGTCGTCCAATTGGCATAGATCGGCGACACCGGCTTGCCGGTGCGCTGGTCCATCACGCCGACGGCCAGCGGCTCCATGGTGATGCAGTTCTCGACCGGGCAGACATTGACGCACAGGTTGCAGCCGACGCATTCGGCCTCGATCACCTCGAAATGCCTGACGCCGTCGACCATGCTGGTGATTGCCTGGTGCGAGGTGTCCTCGCAGGCGATGTGGCAGCGGCCGCATTTGATGCAGGCGTCCTGGTCGATACGCGCCTTGGCGACGTAGTTGAGGTTGAGATACTGCCAGTCGGTGACATTGGGCGTGGCGCGGCCGACGATGTCGTCGAGCGTGGCATGGCCCTTCTCGTCCATCCAGTTTTCCAGGCCGGCGATCATCTCCTGCACGATCTTGAAGCCATAGGTCATCGCCGCCGTGCACACCTGCACATTGCCGGCGCCGAGCGCCATGAATTCAGCCGCGTCGCGCCACGTGGTGATGCCGCCGATGCCGGAGATCGGCAGGCCGTGCGTTTCGGGATCGCGTGCGATTTCGGCCACCATGTTCATGGCGATCGGCTTCACCGCCGGACCGCAATAGCCGCCATGCGAGCCCTTGCCGTCGATGGTCGGCTGCGGCGCGAAGCTGTCGAGGTCGACGCCGGTGATCGAGTTGATGGTGTTGATCAGTGAAACCGCGTCGGTGCCGCCGGCATGTGCCGCCCGCGCGGGCTTGCGCACATCGGTGATGTTGGGCGTCAGCTTGGTGATGACGGGCATGCGGGTGTTCTGCTTGCACCAGCGAACCACCATTTCGATGTATTCCGGCACTTGCCCGACGGCGGCACCCATGCCGCGTTCCGACATGCCGTGCGGGCAGCCGAAATTGAGCTCGATGCCGTCAGCCTCGGTCTCCTCGACCACTGGCAGGATCGCCTTCCAGGCCTCCTCGACGCAGGGCACCATCAGCGAGACGACGATGGCGCGGTCGGGCCAGTCCTTCTTGACCTGCTTGATCTCGCGCAGATTGACCTGCAGGTCGCGGTCGGTGATCAGCTCGATGTTGTTGAGGCCGAGCAGGCGGCGGTCGGCGCCCCAGATCGCGCCATAGCGCGGACCGTTGACGTTGACCACCGGCGGGCCTTCCTCGCCCAGGGTCTTCCACACGACGCCGCCCCAGCCGGCCTTGAAGGCGCGGATGACGTTGTAGGCCTTGTCGGTCGGCGGCGCCGAAGCCAGCCAGAACGGATTGGGCGATTTGATGCCGACGAAATTGTTTCTGATATCCGCCATGCTCATGCCCTCCCATTCGAGGTCAGTGCCCGATTGATGCTCTCCGCCGCGTCGCGGCCTTGCGCGACCGCCGAGACGGTCAGGTCGTCGCCACCGAAGATGCAGTCGCCGCCGGCCCAGACCCTGGCCAGCGAAGTGCGCCCTTCCGCATCGACCTTGATGCGGCCGGCCTCGAGGTCGATCGACGCACCGCTGCCGTTGAGTGCGGCCGGCACAAAGCTCTGGCCGATGGCCTTGAACACCTGGTCGGCAACGAGCGTCAGCCTCTCGCCGGTGCCGGCAAGCTTGTCGCCGTTCAGGGCGGTGTATTCGAGTTCGACGCCCGACACCTTGCCGCCTTCGACAATGACCCGCTTCGGCTGCAGCCAGTGGCGGATGGTGACGCCGTTGGCGGCGGCCAGATCCTGCTCGAACTCGGAAGCGTTCATGTGTTCCTGGCCGCGCCGGTAGCAGATCGTCACCTCCTCGGCGCCAAGCAGCTTCGACTGCACGGCGGCGTCGATCGCCGTCATGCCGCCGCCGATAACGACGACGCGCCGGCCAACCGGCAGACCGGAAACGTCACTCGCCTGGCGCAGCTCGGCAATGAATTCGACCGCATTGATGACGCCGTCCGCCTCTTCGCCATCGGCGCGCAGCGCGTTGACGCCGCCAAGCCCCATGCCGAGAAACACCGCATCGTAATTGCGGATCAGGTCGGACAATTGGTAGTCGCGGCCAAGCGCCTTGCCGTTCTGGATGTCGATGCCGCCGATGGCAGTCACGTAGTCGACTTCGGCCTGGGCGAAATTGTCGACGCTCTTGTAGGCGGCGATGCCATATTCGTTGAGGCCGCCGGCCTTCGGGCGCGCCTCCAGGATGGTCACGTCATGGCCATGACGTGCGAGCCGGTGCGCGGCGGCAAGGCCGGCCGGCCCGGCGCCGACCACGGCGACTGTCTTCCCGGTCGGCTCGGCGCGCGGATAAAACTGCTTGTTCTCGGCCATCGCGACATCGGTGGCATAGCGCTGCAGGCGGCCAATCTGCACCGGCTTGCCTTCCGCCACCTCGCGCACGCAGACCTCCTCGCACAGCGTCTCGGTCGGACAGACGCGGGCGCACATGCCGCCCAGAATGTTCTGGTCGAAGATCGTCTTGGCCGAACCGATCGGATTGCCGGTCGAGATCTGGCGGATGAACAGCGGAATATCGATCGAGGTCGGGCATGCATTCATGCACGGCGCGTCGTAGCAGAAATAGCAGCGGTCGGATTCGACCAGCGCCTCATGGTGATCCAGCGGCGGGTGCAGGTCGGAAAAATTGTCCGCGTACTGGTCGGCCGAGAGCCTGCCGCCTGCTATGCCTTCTTTGAACTGGCCTTCTGGCATTCTCAGTTCCCCATGTTTTTCATTTTGGGAAAGGCTAGCACGTTTTATTTTTTTATCAATTGGTCAATTTTCGCCGCAAGCTGTTGAAAAGGCTCGACATAACATGATTATTTTACTCATGTTATGTCGACTGCGATAGCGTTTGCTGCGCGAGCGAATGGCCGGGCTCAAGTCCACGGCCATGGATAGATCTGACCTCGTCCGCGACCAGTTGCTGCAACCGCCAGAGGTTGCGATTGTGGATGCCGAATGCTTCGAGATGACTAACCGTGTTTGTAGAGATATTCGGCGCCGGACCCGATATGCCCGCAGGCTCTGGCCAGCACGCTCGCCACCTTGTCCAGCGGCTGGTTCAGCGACGTTCCCCTGCCCTTCACGCCCACCCAGAAGCCAAGCGCGCGCAGCGCGCCTTGCGCCGTATGCACCGGCAGCCACCTGACCGTGTCGATGATTTCGTGGTCGCTGATCTCGCGTAGCAGCAGCCTTTCGATCTGCGCCGGTTTTTCGCCCTCCGGCAAGCGATAGATCACGCCGTTGCAGCGGCCGCCCCGTTCGAGCGCCATCATCAAACCCGGCTGCTCGGCGCTGCCGCGCCAACGCACCATGTCGAGGCAGAAGGAGCGGTGCCAGCCAAAGGCCGTGGCGAGTTTGTTGCTGGACCGACTCGAATTCCGGCTTCCAGATCAGCGATCCGTAGGCGAACACCCATAGCGGCCCCTCGTCGGCTTCACCGGACAGCCGCAAGGCAAGCGCCCGGAAATCCTCGTCTTTCAACTCCGTCCAGCTCGGGTCCGGACCGGGATCGGCCTCTTGCCGATGGCACAGTGCGATAAGCTCGGGCGTGAGCGACATCAAGCGCATGAACGACAACCCCTCATGACCGCAGAGAAATCGAAAACGGCCCGGCGCGCAATCGGGGAACGCTTGGCATGCGGAGACATTGTTGTTCGGGGGCTGTCGGATTTCCGTCGTGAAGATCGTCCTAGGATGGATCGAATGACGATCGATGCATGAAAGGTGAGGAGACCGAAATGCCAAAAGCCCCGATGCCCTTCTTCTGGTACGAATTGATGACCACCGATCTCGACGCCGCCGAAGCGTTCTACCCCAATGTGGTCGGCTGGACGGCGCAGCCTTTCGACAAGGCCCCCGGCATGCCCCGCTATATCGTCATGAACGTCGGCGAGCGCGGCGTCGCCGGCCTGATGACGATGCCCGAGGATGCCGCCAAGATGGGCATGCCGCCCGCCTGGCTGGGCTACATCCATACAAAAGATGTCGATGCCTCGACGGCATCGCTGGAAAAAGCCGGCGGCACCGTTCACCGCCAGCCCGACGACATTCCGGGCGTCGGACGCTTTGCCGTCGTCGCCGATCCGCAGGGCGCGACATTCATGTTCCTGCAGCCGAACGGCCCCGACCAGCCTGTCGTGCCGGCCAGCACGCCAGGCCATATCGGCTGGCACGAGCTTTACACCAGCGACTGGAAGGCCGCGTTCGATTTCTATTCCGACCAGTTCGGCTGGGTCGATGCCGGCGATTTCGATATGGGCCCGATGGGCACCTACCAGACTTTCACCGCCGGCCCCGAATCTGGTGGCGGCATCATGAACAAGCCGGATCAGATTCCGGTCCCGGTCTGGCAATTCTATTTCAACGTTCCGGCCATCGACGCGGCGGCCAAACGCGTGACCGACAATGGCGGCAAGATCCTGATGGGGCCGATGGAGGTCCCCGGCGGCAGCTGGGTCGTCCAGTGCCAGGACCCGCAAGGCGCGCATTTCGCATTGATGGCGCCGGTACGCTGACGGCGATAAACACCGTGGGAACAAAACGCCGGCCCTTCATCGCACCACCGATGAAGGGCCGTATTCCTTAGCTTGGCGCCAACCTATTCCGGCGCCAGCACCGCGACCTTCAAGTCAGCCTCTTTCGCGCCGCTGAACTGGACGGTGGCCGGGCCGGATGCAAGCTTGAAGCGCACGCTCTTGCGGATGCCGGGGCAGGTTTTCACGCCGCTATAGCCCGCCGACTTGATGGCGTGGCCGTCCTGAATGACATCGATCCAGGCCTCACCCGAGAGACTTATCTGTATAGCACCCTCGGGTGGCACCTCCACGCTGGTAACAGCGCCGAACGTGCCTGCCACAGGAGCACGTTCGGGCGGTATCGCGAAGCCGGCTTTCTCGACCGGCACCAGCGCCAGGTCCGCGGCCGCACCGACCGCCAGCGTCGTTTCCGACGAAGTTGAAGGCGCTGCGGCAAACAGGGCCTGTTCCCGCGTCACCGACCATTTGAAGGCCTCGCAGCCTGCCTCCTCGGCCATGGCGAAGCTGGTGCACGCAAGGAATGCGAATAGGCTGATGACGACTTTTTTCATGGCAAAGGGAACCCACCCGGTTGGAGTATCCACACACCAATACAACCATAGCGGCAAGAATGCAACCCTAGCGTGAATGATATGAAAGGGCTGGGGAACATTTCCAATCACCGGTTGTTGATGGCAGGTCATGTGAAGTGAATGGTCCATTGCCGGGCGGTAATCTATGCCCGGTCCGGGAGGGTAAAGGGAGTTTTGGATGAAGCTTTTCGACGGCCTTGCCAGATATCAGCCGCAGGCACTCGGTGTTTTGCGCATCGTCACGGCCCTGCAGTTCATCGAGCATGGCTCGCAGAAGCTATTCAATTTCCCGATCGGCGAACATGCCGGCGCCTTGACTGGACTGACACTCACAGCCGGCATCCTTGAATTCGCCGGCGGCATCCTCCTGGCGCTGGGCCTGTTCACCCGACCGGTCGCGTTCCTTCTGGCGGGCGAAATGGCGATCGCCTATTTCATGGCGCACATGCCGCGCGACTTCTTCCCCGTCAACAACGGCGGCGATTCGGCGATCTCGTTCTGCTTCATCTTCCTTTATCTGGTGTTCGCCGGCGCCGGCGCCTTCGCGCTGGACAATCGCCGCAACGCCTGACCCTTGCGATACCCGCCTGATTTCAGGCGCGCATCCGCTCGAAATTGGCGTCGAAGAGCGCTGCCGGCTGCATGCGCGCCGCATGGCGTTTACCCAACAACTCGATCTCGAACCCGTCGCTCTCATCGGCGATCTCTTTTGGCACATAGCCGACGGCAACGGATTTTTTCGAGTGATGCGCGTAGCCGCCCGAGGTGACCCAGCCGCGCACGGCGCCGCCGAACCAGATCGGCTCGTCGCCGATGACGTCGGCGTCGTCGGCGTCGACGATGAAGGCACGCAGGCGCAATTTGCCGCCCTGCTTGCGCTCGGCGAGTGCCGCAGCCTTGCCGACGAAGTCGGCGTCCTTGCCATAGGCGACGAAACGGTCGAGCCCGGCCTCGAGCGGCCCGTAGATCGGCCGGTACTCGCGTCCCCACGAGCCGTAATTCTTCTCCAGCCGCAGCGCGTTGAGCGCGCGCGAGCCGAACAGGCCAATGCCGAATTCCTCGCCGGCCGCCATCAACGTCTGATAGGCGGCGCGCTGGTATTCCGGCGCTACCCAGACCTCGTAGCCGAGATCGCCGGTGTAGCTGACGCGGCCGACCAGGCACGGCGCCATGCCGATATCCATCCGGTCCATCGCCATGAACGGAACCGCCGTATTGGACACATCGGAGCGCGTGGCTTTTGCCAGCACATCCCGCGCTTTCGGGCCGGCAATCGACAGGCCGGTGAGCTTCTGGCCAATCGCATCGATGCGAACCGAGCCGTCATCAGGCAGATGCTTCTCGAACCAGCGCATGTGATATTGCTCGGCGATGCCGGACCCGGCGAGGAACCAGCCGTCCTCCCCCAGATTGGCCAGCGTGAAATCGCCGATCAGTTTGCCGTCGTCCTTCAGCATCGGCGCCAGCGTCATGCGGCCGGGCTTCGGCAGTTTGCAGGCAAGCATCCGGTCGAGCCATGCGGCCGCGCCCTCGCCCGTCACCTCGTATTTGGCGAAGCTCGAAATCTCGGACAGGCCGACACCGTCGCGGACGGTCGCGACCTCCTTGGCCACCTGCGTGAAGTCGCTCGAGCGGCGCCACGAGAACTCGTCCTTGACGCCCTCCGGCGCGTACCAGAGCGGCACCTCCAGCCCATAGGCAACGCCCCACTGCGCACCCCTGGCCGACAGCAAATCATAGACCGGTGTCGTCTTCAGCGGCCGCCCGGCGGGCAGTTCCTCATTGGGAAAGCGGATCGAAAATCGCCTGGAATAATTCTCGCGCACCTTGGCGTTGGTGTAGGCCATCGTCGCCCAGTCGCCATAGCGCGCGACGTCCATCGCCCAGATGTCGGCGCCGGGATCGCCCTCGATCATCCAGTTGGACAGTGCCAGCCCGACGCCGCCGCCCTGTGAAAAACCAGCCATGACGCCGCAGGCGACCCAGAAGCCCGGCAGCCCGCGCACCGGCCCGACCAGCGGATTGCCGTCCGGCGCGAAGGTGAAGGGTCCGTTGATGATCTGCTTGATGCCGGTGTTCTGGAAGGCCGGGAAGTGCCGGAACCCGACCTCCAGCGACGGCGCGATGCGATCGATATCGGGCGCCAGCAATTCATGGCCGAAATTCCACGGCGTCTGGAACTCGGACCACGGCTTGTTGGCCTTCTCATAGGTGCCCATCAGCATGCCGCCACGCTCCTGGCGCAGATAGAGCTCGCCATCGAAGTCGACCGCGTGGATGATCTCGGTGCCGGTCTTGGCGTTCCAGGCGGCGACTTCCGGCATGTCCTCGGTGATCAGGTACATGTGCTCCATCGCCAGCACCGGAAGCTCAAGGCCAACCATGCGGCCGACCTCGCGCGCCCACAGGCCGCCGGCGTTGACGACATGCTCGGCCACCACGTCGCCCTTGTTGGTGATGACGCGCCACATCCCGTCGGGACGCCGCACGATGTCCTCGACCTTGGTGAAGCGCTCGACCTCCGCGCCCAGTTTCCGCGCCGCCTTGGCATAGGCATGGGTGACGCCGGAGGGATCGAGATGGCCGTCCTCCTTGTTCCTGACGGCGCCGACGAACTGCTTGGGGTCGAGCAGCGGCATCAGCTCGGCCGCCTCGTTGGGGGAGATTTCCTCAAGCTCGATGCCGAGATAGCGGCCCTTGGCGACGACGCCGCGCAGCCAGTCGAGCCGCGCCTCGGTCGCCGCCAGAAGCACGCCACCGGTCAGATGCACGCCGGTGGCCTGGCCGGAAAGCTCCTCGATCTCCTTGTAGAGGTTGATGGTGTATTTCTGCAGCTTGGCGACATTGGGGTCGCCATTGATGGTGTGCATGCCGCCGGCCGCATGCCAGGTCGAGCCGGACGTCAGCTCGTCTCTCTCCAGCAGCACCACGTCGGTCCAGCCGTGGCGAGCGAGATGGAACAGCACGGAGCACCCGACGACGCCACCGCCAATGACCACGACCTTTGCATGCGATTTCATGGATTTTTCTCTGATATCAGTGAGTTGGATGGGTGATTGGATTCGAGCGGGGAAGCGTCACGGCTCGCCCTGCCCGATCGCTTCCTTGCGCCTGGCCATGTAAGCCTCCAGCGCCTCGCGCACGGCGATATCCATCACCGGCTCGACATAGTCTTCCAATGCCTTCTTCCACAGCCGCGTCGCGCGTGCCGTGGCGTCGAGGCCACCGGCCTCTTGCCAGGCCTCGTAATTCTGCCAGTTGGACAGCATCGGCTGGTAGAAGGCGGTGGCGTAGCGCTCCAGCGTGTGCGGCTCGCCGAAGAAATGACCGCCGGTCGGCACCGCGCCCAAAGCCTCGACGGCAAGCTCGGCCTCGTTGACCTCGATCGGGCGCAGGAATTCCATCATGTGCTGGATCATCTCGACATCGATGATGAGCTTCTCGAACGACGCCGTCAGCCCGCCCTCCTGCCAGCCGGCGGCATGATAGACGAGATTGCCATGGCCGAGCACCGCGCCCCACAGTGCCATCAGCGTCTCATAGGCGCCTTGCGCGTCGGCGGCGTTGGAGGCCGAGCCCGGCGTCGTGCGGTACGGCAACCCGTAACGCCGCGCCAGCTGTCCCGACGCGATGTTGGCCTTGGTGTTCTCCGGCGTGCCGAAGGCCGGCGCGCCCGACTTCATGTCGACATTGGAGGTGAAGGCGCCATACATGACAGGCGCGCCCGGACGCACCAGCTGAGTCAGCACCACACCGAACAGCGCCTCGGCGTTCAGCTGCGCCAGCGCGCCGGCCAGCGTCACCGGGCTCATCGCCCCCATCAGCGTGAACGGCGTCACCGCCACCGACTGGCCGAACTCGGCCATGGTCATCAGCCCCTCGGCCATCATCTCGTCGAAGCGGCGCGGCGAGTTGACCGAGATTATGGTGGTGACGCCGGGGTCGTCGCGCATCTGGTCGAGGCTCAAGCCACGGGCGATCGCCATCATCTCGATGCCGTCGAGCGCCCTGCCTCGGCCGATCGCCGAGACATGGAAACTCTTGTCGGTCAGCGTCAGATTGGTGAAATAGGTGTCGAGATGGCGGGAATTGGCCGGCAGCTCGACCGGCGCGCAGACCTGGTTGCCGAGCATATGTATGCAGTTGAAATGCTGCGCCAGCCGGGTCAGATCCGAATAGTCGCGCAGATTGCCGGCGCGGCGGCCGCGCTCCATGTCGTGTACATTGGGCGGTCCGGCAACGAGGGTGAAATTGATGGTGTTGCCGCCGAGATGAACGGCGTTGGCCGGATTGCGCGGCGTCAACACATAGCTGGATTGCGTGGTCTTCAACGCCTCGGCGACCAACCCCCTATCGATGCGGACATTCGCTGAGGCATGATCGACCTTGGCGCCGGCCTTCTCGAACAGCGACAGTGCGCGCGGGCTCATCACCTCGATGCCGAAATTCTCCAATATGTGCATCGACGCCTGGTGGATCTGCTCGATCTGGTCAGGCGACAGCATGGCCATTGGCGGATATGGATTGGTCACCCGCCTGAGCGGCAGTTGCGGAATGGCCGACGGCCCCCTGTTGCTGGTGCGCTCGGCGCCGCGTTTGCGTCTCGGTTCGTTCATGCCTGGCATCAAAGCCCCGGCAAACGAGGCAAGCTGTCAGAAATGCGCCGTTTGCGGGCGTGATTTTAGCCACGGCGGCATTTCTGCGGCATCAATTTAGAAAAAGCGACGAAACACGTCGATTTACAGGTACTGGATTTTTTTCAAGGGGGTGTGCGACGAGGCGTTAACGAACGCTGCAAGATTCCCTTTATGATTTCAGCCTATTGCTCTGCCAATGCGTAGTTCGAGTTTTAGTAAAATTGGTGCCGTTTGCGTGCTGTTGGCACTTTCTGCCTGCGCGACACCGCCCAACCACATCAACAACGTCTGTGCCGTCTTCGACCAGAATGACGGTTGGTTCGACAACTGGCAGTCGGCCGCCGAGCGCGCGCAACAGAAATACGGCGTGCCGGTTCCCGTGCTCATGGCGACGGTGCGCAAGGAATCCGGCTTCAAGAGCAACGCAAGGCCGCCACGCACCAAGCTCCTCGGCTTCATTCCGTGGAAGCATGTCTCATCGGCCACCGGCTTCTCACAGGCGCTGGACGGCACTTGGTCGCAATATCAGAGCGAGACCGGCAACTGGGCGGCGCGGCGCACGAAGTTCGCCGATGCGGTCGATTTCGTCGGCTGGTATCACTCCAAGACCGCTGACACCTATGGCGTCGCTCGCAACGACACCTACAATCTCTATCTCGCCTACTATCTCGGCTGGACCGCCTATGGCCGCGGCAACCGGGGCGATGCCGGCGTCCAGGGCTATGCGAGGGCGACCGACAAGATGGCCCGCGACTATGCGCAGCAGTTGAGCCAGTGCGGCACCTAAAAGGGCTGCCGCGACAGCGGCAGCGCCTTGATCAGCTCGGCTTCGGCTTCTTGCCACGCGGACGCTTCGGCGGCGGGCCGGCAAAGCCCGGGCCATCGCCATGCGGCGAGTCCTCGGGCACGCCCTCATGCGCGGCATGTTCCTTGTCGAACTTGATCACCGGTTCCATCTTGGCCAGCACATCGTCGGAGAGCCAGCACAGGCTCATATGGCCGTCGCCGAGATGCTTGACCAGCGGCACCTTGGTCTCGCACAGATTGTCCGGCACCAGCTTCTTGTAGCCGCAGCGCGTCTGGAACGGACAGCCCGACGGCGGGTTCATCGCCGACGGGATATCGCCTTCCAGCACGATGTGGCGCTTGACCACGCTGGTGTCGGCGATCGGGATCGCCGACAGCAGTGCCTCGGTATAGGGGTGATAGGGCGGCGCGAAGATCTGGTCGGTCGTACCCTGCTCGACGATATAGCCGAGATACATGACGACGACGCGGTCGGCGATGTAGCGCACGACGGACAGATCGTGGCTGATGAACAGCATCGTCGTCTTGTTCTTGCGCTGGATGTCCATCAAAAGTTCGGTCACAGCTGCCTGCACGGACACGTCCAGTGCCGAGACCGGCTCGTCGGCCACCACCACCTTGGCGTCGCCGGCAAAGGCCCGCGCCACGCCGATGCGCTGCTTCTGGCCGCCGGATAGCTGGCGCGGCTTGCGGGTCTCGAAGGCCCGCGGCAGCTTCACCAGATCGAGCAGTTCCAGCATGCGCTTGCGGCGGTCGGCAACCGTCTTGCCGACATTGAACTTCTCTAGGGTGCGGATGATCTGCGAGCCAACCGAATGGCTGGGATTGAGCGTGTCGAACGGGTTCTGGAACACCATCTGGATCGACGATACGGTTTCGACGCTACGGCTCTCGATGCCGGTCGACTGGATTTCCTTGTTGCCCAGCGTCACCGTGCCGGCACTTGCCGTCTCCAGCCCGAGCAGCACCTTGGCCAGCGTCGACTTTCCGCAGCCGGATTCGCCGACGATGGCGACCGTCTCGGATTCACGCGCCATGAACGAGATCGTCTCGTTGGCCTTGACGACGCGGCCCTCGCTCGAGCCGAACACCTCGCTGCCGCCGACTCTGTAGTATTTTCTCAGGTCCTCGATCTTGAGCACCGGCGCACCGGGCACGACGCGCTCATTGACCTTCTTGGCGCCGGGCGGCAGCGCCTCCCAGTCGATCTCATTGAAGCGTACGCAGCGCGAGAAATGGCCTTCATGTCCCGCGACCTCGATCATCGGGATTTCGGCGGCGTTGCAGACGCCCTCGACGAAATGGTGGCAGCGCGGGCCGAAATTGCAGCCCTTGGGGCGCTCATGTGGCAGCGGCAGCTGTCCGGGAATCGAAATCAACGGCCGTGAGTTCTTGTCGGCGCCGGGCAGCGGGATCGAGCGGAACAGCCCTTGCGTGTAGGGATGGCGCATCCGGTCGAACACGTCCTTGATCTTGCCGGTCTCCACCGCCTCGCCAGAATACATCACCGTGATGCGGTCGCAGGTCTCGAGGATCAGGCCGAGATTGTGCGAGACGAAGATCATCGATGTGCCGAACTTCTCGCCGAGCCCCTTGACCAGGTCGACGATGCCCGCTTCCACCGTCACGTCGAGCGCCGTCGTCGGCTCGTCGAGCAACAGAAGCGCCGGCTTCGACAGGAGTGCCATGGCGATGACGATACGCTGTTGCTGGCCGCCGGAGAGCTGGTGCGGATAGGAACGCATCATGCGCTCGGGATCGGGCAGCTTGACCGAGCGCACCATTTCGAGCGCGCGTTTATACGCCTCTTCCTTCGAGACCTTGTCGTGGATCAGCGGCACTTCCATCAACTGCTGTCCGACCTTCATCGCCGGGTTGAGGCTGGCCATCGGCTCCTGGTAGATCATCGCGATCTTGTTGCCGCGGATGGCGCGCAGCTCCTCATCGGAAAGCTCGCCCATGTCCTTGCCCTGGAACTTGATCTTGCCGCCGACGATCTTCCCGATGTTGGAGAGGTCGCGCATGATGCCGAGCGACACGGTCGACTTGCCGCAGCCGGATTCGCCGACGATGCCCATCGCCTCGCCCGGCATGACAGTGCAGGAAAAATCCATGACGGCCGGTATCTCGCCCTTGCGGGTGAAGAAGGAGATCGACAGGTTCTCGATCTCGATGATCGGCCCATTGGTCGGCCCAGGGGTCGGCTTGGCGGGATTTCGAACTGCCTCGTTCATGGGTCGCTCCAATCCTGGTTCTTTCAGGCCTAATTCTCTTAGGCGCATCGGGTCGAAACCCGCAGATCAGTCTTTCATCGATTGTTCGCGCAACGAGTCGGCGAGCAGGTTCAAGCCCAGCACGAACGACATCAGCGCGATCGTTGGTGGCAGCGCCGGGTGGATGAAGGAGCGCAGCAACCGGCTGGCGTCCTTGATCGCGGTGCCCCAGTCCGGGCTTTCCGGCGCCAGGCCGAGGCCGAAATACCCCAACGTGCCGAGCAGGATCGTGGTGTAGCCGATGCGCAGGCAAGCATCGACGATCAGCGGCCCGCGCGCATTGGGCAGGATCTCCCACAGCATGATGTACCAGGGCGATTCACCGCGCGTCTGCGCCGCCGCCACATAGTCGCGTGTCTTGATGTCCATCACAAGGCCGCGCACGATGCGGAACACGCCGGGGCTGGAGGCGAACACCACCGCCACGAAGATGTTGAGCTGGTTGGGATCGATGTGAACGATCCTCAGCGGGTCCTTGTCGAACACAAGGCCGAGATAGATCCAGCCGCCGACGATCAAGGTGATGCCGAGCAGGATGTAGAGCCGGTCGGGCCGGTTCTTGTAGCGCGTCCAGAACAGCACGCTGAAGAAGATGATCGGGAACAGGAAGAACACGCCGGCCATCGCATAGGGGATCGGCGTATCCATGATGCCCGGCGTCACCAGCAGGTAGAACAGCAGGATGACCGGGAAGGCGAGCACCAAATTGGCCAGGAACGACAGCACCGTGTCGATCTTGCCGCCGTAATAGCCCGCGGGCAGGCCGAGCGTGATGCCGACCATCAGCGCGAAGCCGGTTGCGGCAGGCGCGATGATCAGCACGATCTGGCTGCCATGGACCATGCGCGAGAACACGTCGCGCGCCAGCTTGTCGCCGCCGAACAGATAGGTCAGCCCCGATTGCGGTTCGATGGCGCCCGGCAGCACGTCCTTCATGATGGGGACCTGGGCCAGCGGATCGAACGGCGAGATGGTCGCGGCGAAGATCGCCGTGAACAGCCAGAACAGACAGATGCCGACGCCGACGACGCCGACACCGCTGTCGAACAACTGGCCATAGAGCGCCAGCTTCTTCTTGTAGGCGAAGCTCGCGCCCATGACGATGACGAGCGCGATCCAGACCGGCCAGAAGCGCGACAGCACTTCGAGAACGACGGTGAAGCCACTGATATATTGAACCGGCATCCGCTTGGCTCCCTACTGAACTCTGATACGCGGATTGAGAAACGCGTAGCCGACATCGGAAATGAGCTGCGTGATCAAGACGATGAACACCGAAACCAGCGAGCAGCCTAGCAAAAGGTCGATGTCGTTGTTGCCGGCCGCCTCGACCAGCGTGTAGCCGAAGCCTTGGTAGCGGAACATCACCTCGACGATGACGACGCCGGTGAGCAGCCAGGGAAACTGCAGCATGATGACGGTGAACGGCGCGATCAGCGCGTTGCGCAGCGCATGTTTGACCACCACGCTGCCGAAGGAGAGACCCTTCAATCGGGCGGTGCGGATATATTGCTGCGTCATCACCTCAACCATCGAAGCGCGCGTCATGCGGGCGATGTAGCCGATGCCGTAGATCGCCAGCGTCATCACCGGCAAGGTGAAATTGTAGAAGGTGATGCCTTGGCTCGCCGACGCGGCTGAACCATTCAGCCAGCCAAGCCATGAGGCGAAGATGACGGTGAAGATGACGCCGGACACATATTCGGGCGTCGCGGTCGAAGCGATCGAGGCCACCGAAAGCACGCGGTCGGTTCGCGAGCCCTCACGCATGCCGGCCAGAATGCCGATCAGCAGCGAGATCGGCACCATCACCGCCAGCACCCAGAACATCAGGATACCGGTGGCGCCGAGCGCCGGGAACAGTTTCGAGGCGACGGTTGCCTTGAACTTGGTCGAGCAGCCGAAATCGCCCTCGAAAACGCCGGCAAAGGTCGGCTCGAGCGGATCGTTGCAGAAGGAGAAACGCTGCGCGGGCTTGCCGGTCGCCGGGTCGCTCACAGGCTGCTTGGGCACGACGCCCAGCCACTGGCCATAACGCACGAAGAAGTTCTGCCGGTAGCCATGGTTGACCAGCCAATTCTCGAGCTGCTCGGCCGATGTATGCATTTCGGTCTGGCTGATCGCCAGCTTCTTCAGATTGGGTTCGAGGTTGATCAGGAAGAAGACAACCATGGTCAGGCACAGCATCGTCAATGCCATGGTGCCAAGACGCCTGATAACGAAAGAAAGCATGGCTGCCCCCTGCCGATGGGTTGGGGTTTGAGCCGGCTATGAAAGCCAACCCTGCCGTGACCGGCGGGGCTGACTGTCAAACAGGCCTTCGGATGCGATCAACCTTGTTTTTGTTGCACGACCTTGCCCCGGAGTCCCGCAACTTTTTTGAGAAGCGCGGACCCACAGGGGCAGACGATGCAAAGAGCGAGGGAAAGGGGCGACGCCCCTTCCCCTTGTCGGCGCGATCAAGCCTGTTCGAGCCAGACCTTGCCGTAGTCGCGCTCGAAGGTCGGGTGCATCTTGTAGTTCTGCACCGCCTTGACCGAGTGGCTGTAGAGCTTGCGCCAGTACGGCTGGATGATGATGCCTGAATCTTGCAGGATCTGCTCGATGTCCTTCATCATCTCCTTGCGCTTCGCGGCGTCGGCAACGGCGAGCGCCGCATTGAGCTTGGCATCCCAATCGGGATTCGAATAGCCCGTCTCGTTCCAGGCTTCGCCCGTGCGATAGCCGATCGCAAGCACCTGGACGCCAAGCGGCCGCATGTTCCAGTTGGTCATGGACAGCGGATACTTGGTCCAATCGTTCCAGAACGTCGAGCCCGGCAGCACGGTGCGCTTCACCTTGAGACCGGCGTCGCGCATCTGGGCGGCGATCGCATCGCCGGTGTTCTTGTGCCAGTCCTCGTCGACGGTGATCAGCTCGTGTTCGAAGTCGGCCTGGCCGGCTTCCGCCATCAGCGCCTTTGCCTTGGCCGGATCGCGCGCGACCTTCGCAAGCTCATAATATTCCGGATGGATCTGGCAGACATGGTGGTTTTCGGCGACCGTGCCGGCATTGCCATAGCCAAGCTGAAGAACGACATTGTTGTCGACCGCGAGTTGCAGCGCGTTGCGCACCTTCTGGTCGCCATAAGGCTTGTTGTTGACGTTGGTGCGGCAGACGATGGTCGACGCCGTGACGATTTCCGACTTCACCAGGTCCATGCCGTCGAGGATCGACACGTAGTCGGCCGAGGTCTCGAAATTGGTGTGCACCTCGCCGGCTTCGAAAGCACTGACCATGGCGGCCGGATCGGTGCCGTAGTCGATGAATTCCAGGCCATCGAGGAACACTTCGCCGTCCCACCACTTGTCGTCGGTGCGGCGCTTGTAGACCACTTTCTGGCCGACATCGTAGGAGACGAGCTCGAACGGGCCGGTGCCGATCGGGCAGGCCTTGAAGTCGCCGCCCTTCTCGTCGAAGCTCTTGTGGACGATCAGGCCGGGATAGTCGCACATGTTGGGAATGAGCGCGATGTCAGGCTTGCCGAGCTTGAGCACGACCGTATGGTCGTCAGGCATGGTCACGGCGCTTTCGTCGAGCTTGTCGTCCTTGACCAGCGAACCGAGACGGCCGGGCATCGAATTGCCTTCGGCTTTCTTGTCGGCCCAACGCTTGAGGTTGAAGACGACGTCGGCGGCGGTGAAGGCATCGCCATTCGACCAGGTGACGCCCTTGCGCACATGCAGCGTGTACTGCGTGGCATCGTCGTTGACGTCCCAGCTTTCCAGCAGATAGGGGCGGAATGTGTATTCGGGTGTGTACTTGACCAGCGGCTCGAGCGCCTGGCGCTCGGCATTGGCAATTTCCGACCAGTCGGACTTGCGCGGATCCTTCGGATCCTTGATCCACTGGGCGATCTTCAGCGTGCCGCCCTTCTTGCCTTTTACCTCTTCGGCTTTTGCCGGCGTCGGGTCGGCGAGGCCGAGCAAGCCGTAAGCCATTGCCGTCGATGCACCGAAGACACTGGCCATGGCCAGGAATTCGCGGCGATCCACCTTGCCTGCCTTGGCGTCTTCGGCCATGGCCAGGATGTGATCTGGAACGCGATCGCCATTACTCTTATAAATCGTCATGACTTAACTCCCATTGTTGGCTTTCCGCCTTTTAACATTCCGCATCCGGGCCATGATGTCAAAGACGGCATGGATTGGGAACATGTTAGGGAATGTGCAACTTTGGAAAGGGAGCGGTTCGCGTGATAACGACAGTCTTGGCGCAAAATTGCTATTGCACGACGGATTCCTCTGAAATCTCGATAGTCGATTAAACCGAGACATTTACCGGGGGCCGGACAGCGCCACTTTCGAGCCACCGTGGGGCCAAAAGTCCAGTCGAAAGATCAGTATTCCTTTTCGTAAAAGATGCCGCCCTTGGCTTCGCCGGCATCGTTGGCCTCGCCGCGCAGCTTGACGCCGCGCCCGACATTGAGGTCGATCGTCGCCTTGCCCGAGCCCGGCTTGTCACCCTTCTGGATCGTCACATAGGTGCGGTCGTTGAGGTATTTGCCGGCCGAAACCGCCGTGCCGCCCTGCTCGTCCGTGGTGACGTCGAGATCGTCGACGCCGATGGCGCTGCGCAGGTTTTCCAGCAGTGACGTCGAGCCGCCGACCCCGGCCAGTTGCCCTGCCGCTTCGGCAAGCTGGGCGATCTGCAGCGGCGACAGGTTCGACATCGAGCGGCCGAAGATCAATTGCGCCAGCACCTCGTCCTCGGGCAATGCAGGCACCGAGGAGAAGATGAATTTCGGATTGGTCGCCTCGCCCGACACCACTATGGTGACGGTGGCGCTGGTCGTCGTCGTTGTCGCCGTCAGGTTGAGATAGGGCACCAGCGAGCCCGAGAAGCCAACCGTGCCTTCGGTGAAGGTCAGCCGCTTGCCGAGGATCGTCAGCCGGCCGCGCTGCAAGGTGAAGGTGCCTACCGCTTGCGGCGACGAGGCCGGGCCGGTCAGCCTGAGCGAGCCGCCGAGTTCGGCATCGACGCCCCTGCCCTGGATGAATATCTGGTTCGGCGCATTGACCGTGACATCAAGGGTAAGGCCAGCGCCGCCGCCCTTGCCGCTTGTCGTCGGCGGCCGCAGCGCCTTGTCCTGCGCCCGTACGGTACCTGGCGCGTTCTTGTGCTTGACGTCGAGCGCCGTCAGCGAACCCGGCAATTTGTCCGGAACCGTGATCACCGTCTTGGCGAGGTTGACGGTGCCGGCGATCACCGGAGCCGACGTCAGCGGTCCCTTTACCGTCAGGTCGCCGCCGAGATTGGCGGTCACGACCCTTCCATCCGTATAGCGGCCGTCGACCAGCTTGATCGACAGGTCGGCCGGGAAACCCTGCGCCGGCTTGATGCCGACCGTGCCGCTGGCCGACAGGCTGCCGCGCGTCGACAGCGTCCCGGTCAGCCGGTTGATCCTGGCGATGCCGCCGGAAATCGAGATATCGGCGGCGAGATCGTTGACGGCGAGGCCCGAGCGCGCATCGACCAGGCGCGCACCAGAGGTGCTGACGCTGCCGCCGATGACAGGCGACGTCGCGGGACCGCGCACCTGCACGTTGACATTGGCGGTTCCAGACAGCGCCAAGCCCTGCGCGGCGAGCTTCTGGCTGAGCAGGCCGAACGGCACGGCGCCATTGAAGTCGAGCACCAGCGCCGGCGTGCCGGCCGTCGTCACGGTGCCGCCGCCCTTGAGGCCAAGGCCGGCGCCATCGCTGACATTGGCATTGAAGGTCAGCTTATTGGCCGCAAAAGTGCCGGACGAGGAGATGCTCACGGCACCGACACCGGCACCTCGGGTCTGCGATGTCTGCACGCCGGCCGCGTCGATGTTGAAGGCAACAGTGGGGTTCGCCGGCGCACCCGTCACCTTCACCGTGCCCGAAATCGAACCGGCGGCGTCGAGACCGGCCGAGAAACTGTTGGCGAGCGACATCGGCACCCGCGCCAGCGTCGCGTTGATGTCGAGCGCCGCGCCGACCTTGCCCGTCACCGTCGCGGTGCCGCCGCCAAGGTTGAGCACCAGCCGGTCCAGCGTCGTCGTGCCATTGGCAATGCTGACTGTCGAGGCCTGGGCGATGGCCGCCTTGATGCCCTGGACGGTCGCCTGGCCGGACGCAAGCTCGATGGTCGTCGTGCCGTTGGCCACTTTCACGCGGCCAGCGGCCCGCGCCGGAATGCCCTTGACGGTTGCGCCGCCGGAAAAGCCGGTCCAGTCACCGTCGCGCTTCAAGTCGACATCGATGCCGCTAATCACGGTGCCGCCTGAAGTGACGGTGTCGGCGCGGATCTTTCCGGAGATCACGGGTACTGCCAGATAGTTGGTGACCAGCGCATCGATAGAGACGGCTTTCGCCTGAAGGTCGCCCCGCGAAATCGATGCCGTCGCCGCCTTGATCGCGACTTGCGGTGCGGGGCCATTCTTCGAAAAAGCAATCGTGCCGCGCACGTCGCCTTCGGCCTTTTCCAGCGCCAGTGCCGCCAGCGGCCCGATATCGGGCAGGTCGAGCGCGATAGTGCCGACCGGCACGAACTTCTCGTCCAGCGCCAGATCGCCCGAAATCCTGTTCTTACCCAGCGACAGCAGCAGGCCGTTGATGGCGCTCTTGCCGTCCGCCGTCGCCAGCACCGCGCTGCCTTGCAGCGCCTGGCCGGCGACATTGCCGGTCAGTTGCACATTCGCCGCCGGATTGGCGGCATCGGCCTTGCCGGTGGCGGTCAGCTTCAGAGCGGTGATGTCGCGCGATGCCACCAGCAGCCTGTCGCTGTCGACCGTCAGCGACAAATCCGGCGCGGTGGCTGACCCCTGTGCATTCAACGCGAAGGCTACGGCGCCCTTGGCATCTTTCGACAGCAGCGAGATGTCGCTCAGCGCACCCTTGATGTCGGCGGCGAGTTTGTTGTCGGCAAGGCTGGCTTGCCCTTGCGCGGTCAGCGCGCCCGAGGCCAGCTTCAATCCATCGACATTGACATTGCCCGACGCATCACGCTTCAGCGCAGCGCTCAGTTGCGCGCGTTCGGCAAGCAGGCCGCGCACCGCCGCCGGCAGCGCCGTCGAGGCGGCATCGGCTTTCAAATTGAGATCGATGGCGCCGTCGGCCAGCGATACCCGCCCGTTGAAGCCACTGTTCAGCGCATCGCTCGTCACCGAGCCGCTGTCGATGGTGACGGCGTCCGCGGCCAGGCTGCCGGCAACCTTGGCCGTGACCTTGCCGGCGATGAGCGGCGCGATGGTCGCATTGTCGAGACCGATCTTTTCCGCCGACACCGTGCCGGAGATCGGCCCCGTGCGGGTCTTCAAGTCAAAGGCATCGGAATGCAGGGCGACCGCTACGCCTTCGACCTTGGCCAGCTTTGTGGCAACCGAAGGCAGCGTCGCCGAAATGTCGAGCCGGGGCTGCGTGCCCTGCCCCGCTGCCTTCACCAAAAGCGCCTGCAGCTCGAGCTTGATCGGGCTTTCAGCGCTGCCCAGCGTCAGCGGCAGGCTCGGTCCGGACGAGGCGAGGTCGAGGGCGAAATCGCTGGCGCCGTTCGGGTTGAGGGTGCCGGCCGCCTTGCCGGAAATCTTGTCGCCGGTCAGCGTCGCATGGTCGAGAACAACACCGCCGGCCATGGTGTAGCTGCCGGCCGCGTCGACAGCGAGCGGCCCTAGCCCGGCCTGGCGGGTCTGGCTGGTTTCGACGCCAGCAAGCCGCGCGTTGAAACGGACGTCGGGGGCGGCCGCCGATCCGGTCACCTGCGCCGTGCCGTCGAGCGTGCCCACCGCATCGAGACCGGGCGAAAAATCATTGGCGAGCGCTGCCGGCAGTGCCGAAAATTGCGCCGCGAGGTCCAGCGTCTGGCCAGCGGTACCGGACAAGGTCACCGAGCCGCCCCCGACATCGAGCGCCAGTCTTTCGATGCGGGTCGTGCCGTTGGCGATGCTCAGCGTCGAGGCTTGAGCGATTGCCGCTTTGATGCCGCGAACGGTGGCTTCGCCCGAGGAGATCTCGACGCTGGTCTTGCCATCGGCGATCTTCACCCGGCCGGCAGCGGTCGCCGGAATCCCTGATATGGTGGCGCCGCCGGTGAAATTGGTCCAGTCGCCGTCGCGCTTCAGGTCGACGCCGATGGCGCCGATTTCGGTGGCTCCCGAGGTGACGCTGTCGGCCTTGATCGAACCAGCGATCGCCGGCGCCTTGAGATAGTTGGCAATCAGTGCATTGACGGTGATCGCCTTGGCCGTCACCTCGCCGCGCGCGATCGACGTGCTCTTCGCGTCAATGGCGACCGACGGCGCGTCGCCCTCCTTGGCAAAACGGATGGTGCCGTCGATGTCGCCCGTCACCGCCTGGCCGGCAAGCGCGGCCAACTGGTCGATAGCGGGTGCCGCGAGCGTCAGCGTGCCGAGCGGCATGAATTTGTCGTCCAGCGCGAGATCGCCCGAGACCTTGTTGTCGCCCAGCGACACCAGGAAGCCATTGATCGAACGCTTGCCTTCGCTCGTCACCAGCGCCGCCTTGATGTCGAGCGGCTGGTCGTTGACGGAGCCGGTCAGCGAGACATCGGCGGCGGGGCTGGTGATGTCGGCCTTGCCGCTGGCCGTCAGCTTGATGCTCTTCACCGTGCGGCCCGAGGCCGTCAGGCTGTCGCTGTCGGCCGAGACGGTGAAATCCGGCGCCGTCATGGCGCCGCTTGCAGACAGTGCGAAATCGACGCCGCCGGCAACCGGCACGCCGACCGTCGGCGACAGCACGGAAACGTCGCCCAGTTTGCCCTTGATGTCGGCCTGGATGTCGGTGCCTTGCATGCTGGCCGTACCGGCGGCGCTGAGTGTACCGGAGGTGAATTCGATCGAGTTTGCGGCGAAGGATCCTTGCGGATCGCGCGTCGCGGTGGCCGAGAATTTCACGCGGGCACCGAGCACCGATGCAATCTGCGGCGGCAAGGCCGTCGCCACGGCATCCGCGTTCATCTTGAGCTGCATCGACAGATCGGCGAGCGCCACGGTGGCCGTCAGCGAAGCGTTGAGCGCGTCGGAGCGCAGCGTGCCCTGGTCGATGGCAATGGCATCCTTGCTGATCGATCCGGCCAGATCGACACCGACCTTGCCGGTGATCAAGGGCGCAAGTGTCGCCACGTCGGTCTTGAGGCCGCCCGCCCCCAGCTTGACGGTGACCGGCCCGGCGCGGTTCTGGATGTCGAAACCGTCGGAATGGATCTGCGCCGCCAGATCGTCCAGGCGCGTACCACCGGCGACGATGGAAACGAAGGAGGCGCCGATATCGATGATCGGCGCCTTGCCGTCACCGAACGCGCGGGCGGTGGCGTTGCTGATCGCCAGCGTGATCGGCTGCGCCTTACTGCCGACGCTGATCACCACGGGCGGGCCCTTGGCGGCGAGTTCGACCGAAAGATCGCTGGCGCCGGCGGGATCGACGATGCCGGTGGCGGTGCCATGCACCGCATCGCTGTCGATGTTGGCGCGGTCGACACTGACACCGCCGGCCGATGTGGCGGTGCCCGCGACATCGAAGCTGGTCTTGCCGGCAAACAGCGGCTTCAAATTTTCCGGCAGGAAGCGGGCGAAATCGCCATCCCCCTCGGCCTCTATGTAATTTCCCTTGTCGGTCAGCTGGTGGCGGCCCGTCAGCTGAGTGACGATCTTGCCGTCGACCGCGAACGTGCCGATGCCGTTCCAGTTGGCGAGCGGTCCTGTACCCGAGACGATTATGTCGACGGGCGGCGTATCGGGCAATTTAAGCAGATTGGCGATGATGCCGCCTGCCGGTTCCGAGGCCTTGAGGTCGAGATCGAGCCTGTTGTCTGCCGGCGCAAAGTGGATTTTGGCATCGACATTGCCCTGCTTGCCATCATGGCGGGTGACGTTGAGCGTCGTCTCGAACGCCAGCGGCGCGGCGTCGGCCTTGAGCATCCCCTTGGCGGCAAGTTCGGCGATGCCGCTGCCGGCTAGGTCTTGCCCCAGCGCGATCTCGGGCAGGTCGATCTGCTTGATGTCGAGCGAAACCGGCAGCGTCGTCGTGCCGCCGCTCCGCGCCGGCTGCGTGCTGGCCACCGGCAACCGGGCGAGTTCGATGCGCTCGGCCGCGATGCGGTCGGCGCTGAAATTTTTCGACAGCAGCGCCAGCGGCGACCAATCGACGGCCACCTTGCGCGCCACCAGCCAGGCGCCTTCGCGGTCTTCCAGCACGACATGGTCGACGCTGAGAGCCCCGGACCAGATGCCGTCTATGCCGTTGACGGTGATCTTGCGGTCGTCGCTCGATGCCAGGCGCGAGATGATGCCAGCGAGATTGTCGCGTCCGCGTTCGGTCTTGGTCAGCACGACCAGGGCGCCGATCGCACCCGCGACCACGATCAGCAGCGTGTAAAGGACAATGCGGAAGATGCGCCAGACCGTCTTCATCGTCAAAACGCCTGTCCGATGCCGGCATAGATGCCGAAATGCGGATCGCTCGGATCGCGGTTGAGCGGCACGGCCGCATCGATGCGCAGTGGCCCGAACGGCGTCACATAGCGCAGGCCGACGCCGGCGCCGACCTTGACGTCGGCAAAATCGGGGAACGATTTGGTCGACACGGTGCCGGCATCGACAAATGGCACGATGCCGATCGTGTCGGTGACGGCGATGCGCATTTCGACCGAGGTCTCGAAGAAGGACAGACCGCCGATCGGCTGGCCGGTGAAATCCTTGGGGCCGATGCCCTGATAGGCATAGCCGCGCACCGAACCGCCGCCGCCGGAATAGAAGCGCCGGTCGGCCGGAACATTTTCAAGGCTGGTGCCGACGATCGAACCAATGGCGACACGTTCGGCCAGCACGAATTTCGAGGCCGAATCCAGCGACTGATAGGCCGATCCCTCGCCCTTCAGCTTGAGGAAAGCCGCGCCGCTCAAAATGTCGTAGCTGGGCTCCGCATAGGCCAGCACGCGGAAGCCGCTGGTCGGATTCAGCCGGTTGTCCCTGTTGTCATAGACATATTGCAGCGGAATGCTGGCGATCAGATATTTGTGCTTGCCGAAAGCGTCGTGGATGCGGGAATAGTCGAGCGCCACCTCGGCTGAAACCGTCTGCTTCTTGGTCAGTTCGTAGGACAGGCCGGTGCTGCCCTTGACCGAGAAATGGTCATAGGCATCAGGATGTTCTAGCACGGTCTTGACGCTGGCGAAGAACTTCGATGCCGGCCCGATCACGCCGGGCTTCTCGAACATGATGCCGGCATTATAGTTGAGTTCGCCGAGATCGTTGCTGCCGATGCCGCTGATCTTGCCGTCGATGCGCAGCTTTTCGGCCCGGCCAAACAGGTTGCGGTGGCCCCAATAGCCTTCCAGGCCCAGCCCCTCGGTGTTGGAAAAGGTGCCGCCGACCCCGAAATAGCGTGGTTTGCGCTCGCTGACCTGAACGCCGATCGGAATGTTGCCGTCGGCGTCGAGCGTGTCGGCTTCCTTGAACGTCACGCTGTTGAAGACCTCGAGCGCCAGCAGCCGGTCGCGCGCGTCGTCGATCTCTTGCGGCGAGTATTGCCGGCCGCGCTTGAGGCCGGTCATGTATTCGGTGAAGTCGCGGTCGACCTTCTCGGTACCTTCCACCGTGGTGGGGCCGTAGCCGGCGACCGGCCCGGCCGCGACCGTCAGCGTCACGTCCAGCGTCGAAGTCGCATGGTCGGCGACAATCTGGCGGTCCGTAACCTTGGCCAGCGGCCTGCCTTGCTCTTTCGGCGTCCGCACGATCAGCGCCTCCGCCTTGAGCACCGCGCCGGACCCGGCGTCGCCGCCTGATATCAGGCCATAATCGGCGCTCATCAGCCCAGCCGCGTCGCCTTCCAGCTTGATATTGCCCAATGTGAATTTCGGCCCGCTGGCGATATCGATGACCACCGGGACCGGCTGCGGCCCCTTGAATTCGGCGTCCGGCGGCAAATCGTCGAGCGGCTTGCCCTCGATGGTGACGGTGACGACGCCTTCGTAGCGAGCATCGGCATAGAGCGCGGCGACAAGCTGTTCGCGATCGCCGCGCGCCTTGGCCATCAGCCCGAGCGAACCGGAAACCGGACGTTCCTCGTCACTTTTCAGTGTCGAGGTGTTTTCGAGCTTCTTGACGAGATCCTTGTCGGCGTCGGGGGCATTGATGGTGACGGCGTAGCGCATGGGATCGACGATGTCGGCATCCTCGTCGCTGGACGATCCCCACAGCTTGATGCCGAAAAGCTCGAAAGCCGCCGCCGGCCGCGATTCGGCGACAAGCGCGCCCAAGCACATCATGGCCAAGAGCAGGGCGCGCGGAAGCACACGCCCTGGCGTGCCACCTCCTGACATCTGCTCTTCATGCGCCGGCATTAAGACAACCTAGGTTATAAAACTAAAATTGGAATGAAGTTCTGAAGCGCTCGTAAAGGGGCCACAATCCAATTGTCTGAAATAGGACGGGCTTGGAATTCACACCTTTTGCGTTGCCGCAAGAAAGCGTGATCCCCTGTCCTATGGAGGTACTACCGGCCATCGGCCGGAAAGGAAACCGTTGGCAGGCGGAACCTGCCGCGTCCTTGTGTTGACAAGCCCGACTGAAGCTTGATCATGCCTGGACGTTAGCTGTGTCTGGAGGGGTGCTATGGCAATGCGCGCGGCTCGTGGTCTATCGGTCCTGATTCTTCTGTTTTTTGCCTTGGCCAATGTCTTAGCCTGGAGCGGTATCGCGCAAGCGACTGAGTCCCGACGAATAGCGACGACGGACAATTCCGATTATTTCGGCTTTGATCTCAGATCCGACCAGAACGTCACGCTCGACCAGTGCAAGACGACATGTCTGGGCGATCCAGCCTGCCGCGCCTTCACCTACAACAAAAAAGCCAAATGGTGCTTCCTCAAATCCGACTACAACCAGCTGAAATCGTTCAGCGGCGCGGTCGCCGGCAAGGTCGTCAACATCGATGGCGATCCCGATATCGGCGCGCCGCCTGAACTCGCCTTCTTCCCCAACTGGATGGCCGATCAGGCCCAGCAATACCGCAACAAGTTGCTCGGCCCGGCCTATGACAAACCGACCGAGGGCATGGCGGCCCTGATGAACGCCGCCGAACAGGCCGTGCTGACCGGCGATCATCGCTCCGCCATGCTGAAATACGAGGCCGCGGTCTCGGTGCTGCCCGACGATGGCCAGCTTTGGCTCAACCTGGCGCGTGAAACGCTGGCAGTGCAGCCCGCCGCCAACACCTCAGATGCCTCCACTTTGCCGGCAAACGGCACCTCTGCCGCTTTCAATGCCTACAAGTTGCTGCGCACCACCAAGACGCGCGCCGAAGTGCTCGCGCTGCTCGGCAACGGCCTCGACAAGCGCGACCTCTACCGGCCGGCCCTGCAGGCATATGAGTCAAGCCTTGCCTTGAACCCTTCGCCGGCCGTCCAGGCCGATTATGCCGATCTCAAAGCCCGCAAGGGTTTCCGCGTCATCGACCACACCGTCGATGCCGACACCAGCGCGCCGCGCATCTGCGCGCAGTTCTCCGAGGATCTGGTCAAGACCGGCGTCGACTATGCGCAGTTCGTCACCGTCGACAACGCGCCGCCCAAGGGCGTCGAGGCCAAGGACAAACAGATCTGCGTCGAAGGGCTGGAGCACGGCCAGCATTACGACGTCACCTTCCGCGCCGGCCTCCCGGCGGCCATTGGTGAAGTGACCGCGGCCCCCGTGGTGCTGTCGATCTATGTCCAGGACCGCGCACCGTCCGCCCGCTTCACCGGTGACAGCTTCGTACTGCCGGCCGGCGCGCGCCGCGGCATTCCGGTCGTCACCGTCAACATGAACGCCGCCGAGATGAAGCTCTATCGCATCGGCGACCGTTCGTTGGCGCAGCTTCTGTCGGGCTACCAGTTCCTGCACCAGCTCGACGGCTATGACATCTCCAACATTTCCGAGCAGATGGGCGCGCCGGTCTGGCAAGGCCAGCTCGACATCGCCAACGATCTCAACAAGGAGGTCACCACCTCCTTCCCGGTCGACGAAGCGCTGCCGCAGCGCAAGCCCGGCGTCTATGTGCTGACCGCCCAGGCCGTCAACGACAACAGCGACGACTATAATTCCATGGCCACGCAATGGTTCGTCGTCTCCGACATCGGCCTGTCGACTTATACCGGCCAGGACGGGCTCAATGTCTTTGCCCGTTCGCTGCGCAGTGCCAAGCCGATAGCAGGCGCCGAACTGACCCTGGTTGCCAGGAACAACGAGGTTCTCGGCACGGCGACATCGGATGCCGATGGCCACGCCGTCTTCAACCCCGGCCTGACGCGCGGCGACGGCGGCATGGTGCCGGCCGTGCTGATGGCCAAGCAGGGCGACGATGATTTCGTCTTCCTCGACATGGGCCGGGCCGGCTTCGACCTGTCCGACCGCGGCGTCACCGGGCGCGCGGCGCCAGGCGCGCTCGACGTCTATGCCTGGACCGAACGTGGTATTTACCGCGCTGGCGAGTATGTTCATGTCGCGGCCCTTGCCCGCGACGGCGCCGCCAAGGCGGTCGAAAACCTGCCGCTGACCTTCATCTTCTCGCGTCCAGACGGCGTCGAGGACCGCCGCATCGTCAGCGACGGCGCCTCTGCCGGCGGCCATGCCGTCGACCTGCCGCTCGAACCCAACGCCATGCGCGGCACCTGGTCGGTGTCGATCCATACCGATCCCAAGCAGGCGGCGGTGGCCAGCCAGATGTTCCTGGTCGAGGATTTCGTGCCGGATCGCATCGAATTCGACATGAAGGCCGACAAGCAGGAGATCGCGCAGGGCGAAACCGCCAACATCAACATTGACGGCCGCTTCCTCTACGGCGCGCCGGCGGCGGGCCTGGCGCTGGAAGGCGAGTTGACGCTGTCGACCTCGCGCGATTGGGACCGTTTCCAGGGCTTTTCCTTCGGCCTTGCCGACGAGCAGTCGGCGGAACCCACGGTCACCCCTTTCGCCGATCTGCCGGTGGTTGGCGATGACGGCAAGGTGACCTTCCCGGTCTCCGTCGAGCAGCTGCCCTCGACCACCAAGCTGGTCGACGCCAAGGTGACGGTCAGGATGCGTGAAACCGGCGGCCGTGCCATCGAACGTTCGCTCAACATCGGCATCCGCCCGCAAGGCCATATGATCGGCATCCGCCCTGACTTCGCCGACAATGAAGTGCCGCAAGGCGGCACGGCGAAGTTCAGCCTGATTGCCGTCGATCCCGACGGCAAGCGTGAGGCGCTGAAAGGCGCGCAATGGACGCTGGTCAAGGTCGAACGCAATTACCAGTGGTACCGCTCCAACAATTCCTGGAACTACGAGCCGGTCACCTTCACCAAGTCGATCGCCAACGGCCAGATCGACCTCAGCGCCGATGGCGATGCAACCGTCTCCGTGCCGGTCGACTGGGGCCAATACCGGCTCGAGGTTGAAACCGCCGATCCAGAAGGACCGGCGACCAGCTACGAGTTCGATGCCGGCTGGTATGTCTCGTCGACCACCACCGAAACGCCTGATGGCCTCGAGATCGCCCTCGACAAGGACAGCTATGCCGCCGGCGAAGTGGCCAAGCTGAAAGTGTCGCCGCATTTTGCCGGCGAACTTCTCATCAACATCGGTTCCGACAAGCTGTTGAAGACCGTCACGGCGTCAGTGCCCGCTGGCGGCAGCACCATCGATATTCCGGTCGGCGACGACTGGGGCGCCGGCGCCTATGTCACGGCAACCCTGTTCCGGCCGGGCGAGGCGCAGGAAACGCGCATGCCAGCCCGCGCTATCGGCGTGAAATGGCTGAAGGTCGATCCGGGCTCGAAGAAGCTCGCCATCACCCTGACGCCGCCGGACAAGACCATGCCGCGCCAGCAGCTGTCGATCCCGGTTTCCGTGGCCGGCGTGCAGGCGGGCAGCAATGCCTATGTCATGGTTGCCGCCGTCGATGTCGGCATCCTCAACCTGACCAACTACAAGGCGCCGGATCCGGAGAACTGGTTCTTCGGCCAGCGCATGCTGGGTATGGAAATCCGCGACATCTACGGTCGCCTGATCGACGGCTCGCTAGGCAACACCGGCAAGCTCAGGACCGGCGGCGACGGCGCCAACATGCAGGCGCAGGGCAGCCCGCCGACAGAAAAGCTGGTCGCCTTCTTCTCCGGTCCCGTCGAGCTTGACGCCGACGGCAAGGCACGGATCGACTTCGACATTCCGCAGTTCAACGGCACCGTGCGCGTCATGGCTGTCGCCTGGACCAAGGATGCGGTCGGCCATTCCCAGTCCGACGTCATCGTGCGCGATCCCGTCGTGATCACCGCCGGCCTGCCGCGCTTCCTGGCGCCTGGTGACGCCGCCGTCATGCGCCTCGATGTCGCCGACACCGATGGCCCCGCCGGCGACTATGCGCTGTCGATCGAAACGACGGGCGACCTGTCGACGGGCGACAAGCCCCTGCCCCAGAAGCTGACGCTCGCCCAGGGCAAGCGGCAGACACTGACCGTGCCGCTGATCGCACGGACGGCCGGCAATGCCTCGCTTACCATCAAGCTCGCCCATGCCGATGGCACCAAGGTCGAGCAGACGCTCTATGTGCCGGTGCGTCCGGCGCAATTGCCGGTCACCACCCGCCTGGTGGTCGACCTCAAAGGCAATGGCGGCGCGCTGCGCGTCGACAAGGAACTGCTGGCGGCAAGCCTGCTCGATGGCGCTTCCGTAAGCGTCGGCGTTACCCAAGCTGCCGCCTTCGACGTGCCGTCGCTGCTGATGACGCTCGACCGCTACCCCTATGGTTGCGCCGAGCAGACCACCAGCCGCGCCATGCCGCTTCTCTACGTCAATGAGCTGGCATCCGGCATCGGCATGGCCAGCGATCCCGATATCCACGGCCGCATCCAGGACGCCATCTACAAGGTTCTGAGCTACCAGGCCTCGGCCGGCAGCTTCGGCCTATGGGGTCCGGGCTCCGGCGATCTATGGCTCGATGCCTATGTCACCGACTTCCTGACCAGGGCGCGCGAGCAGAAATACGACGTGCCGAGCCTGGCCATGAACCAGGCGTTGAGCAATTTGCAGAACTCGCTCGGCTACGACCAGAGCGTACAGGACCGTGGCAGCGAGATTGCCTATGCCCTCTATGTGCTGGCCCGCAACAAGAAGGCCTCGATCGGCGATCTGCGCTACTACGCGGACACCCAGCTCGAAGCTTTCTTGAGCCCGATGGCCGTTGCCCAGCTGGCGGCGAGCCTGGCGCTCTACGGCGATACGCCGCGCGCCGAAGCGACGTTCAAGACCGCCCTGCAACTCGCCAAGTCGACCACCGACTACGACTACTA
Source organism: Mesorhizobium sp. M1338 (assembly GCF_040318045.1). Classification (NCBI taxonomy): domain Bacteria; kingdom Pseudomonadati; phylum Pseudomonadota; class Alphaproteobacteria; order Hyphomicrobiales; family Phyllobacteriaceae; genus Mesorhizobium; species Mesorhizobium sp. M1338. Next base: position 197,725 of record NZ_JAMYLL010000005.1, read on the forward strand.
CCGCTCCGACTACGGCTCGCGGCTGCGTGACGGTGCGTCGATGCTGGCGCTTGCGGCGGAATCGAAGCCGGTGCCGACGATCGTGCCGGAACTGATCAAGCTGGTGACTAGGGAACGCGCCGAAGCCCGCTGGACCAGCACCCAGGACGAATCCTGGATGCTGCTGGCGGCCCGCGCGCTGAAGGAAGGCAATGATTCGATCACGCTGGCCGTCAATGGCGCCGCGCACTCCGGCGGCTATTCCAATCAGGTCGACGGCAGTGACCTGATAGACAGCCCGCTGACCATCGCTAACACCGGCAAGACTCCGCTGCAGGCCGTCGTCACCGCCGTGGCGTCGCCGATCCAGCCCTTGCCGGCCGGCGGCGACGGCTTCACCATCGCTCGCACCTACTACAAGCTCGATGGCACCGAAGCCAATGTCACCGAGGCGACGCAGAACGAACGCTATGTCGTTGTGCTCAAGGTCAACGAGCAGAACAAATGGCCGTCGCGCCTGCTGATCACCGACCTGTTGCCAGCCGGCTTCGAGATCGACAACCCCGGCCTGGTCTCCAGCGCCCAGTTGACGAACTTCTCGTGGCTGGCGCAGACCGATGCGGCCCATCTCGAATTCCGCGACGACCGTTTCGTCGCGGCGTTCAACCCGGCCGACGGCGACCACGACCACAATTTGACCCTCGCCTATGTCGTGCGCGCGGTGACACCTGGCACCTATGCGCATCCGGCGGCAACGGTGGAAGACATGTACCGGCCGCAATATTCGGCCCGCACCGCCACCGGCATGATGGAGATCAAGGCGCCGTAAGGCGCCTTGGTGACGATCATGATTAGGACGATGGCGCTGCCCCTCATCCGCCTGCCGGCACCTTCTCCTCGTATAGAGACGGGGAGAAGGGTGCTGTCGCGATCGTCGGCACCCGTTCTGAAACGTGGCAAGTCGGCGAAAGCCTCAATGCAGGCCCCTTTCTCCCCGTCTCTATACGGGGAGAAATGCCCGGCAGGGCAATGAGGGCAGCGCCATGCTTTCAAGAAAACACCTCCGTCGCGCCGCCATTGCCGCAGCTTCCTGCACTGGCATTCTCGCTCTCTCTGCCGCTACTCTCTGGGAATTCGACCGCGCCTTCCCGCCCCCGCTGCCGGCCGAACTCACGGTCTCCACCGAAGTCCAGGACCGCGACGGCCAGCTGCTGCGCGCCTTCGCCACGCCGGACGGTTACTGGCGGCTGGAAACCCGGCTCGACCAGGTCGACATGCAATTCGTCGACATGCTGGTCACCTACGAGGACAAGCGTTTCTGGGATCATGAAGGCGTCGACGTGCTGGCGCTGGCCCGTGCTGCCGGCCAGTTCGCCACCAGCGGCCACATCGTCTCCGGCGGCTCGACCCTGTCGATGCAGCTTGCCCGGCTGATCGAGCCGCGCGAAAGCCGCAGCCTCGGCTCCAAGATCAAGCAGATGCTGCGCGCCATCCAAATCGAGCGGCGGCTGTCCAAGCGCGAGATCCTCGAGCGCTACCTGACGCTGGCCCCTTATGGCGGCAATCTGGAAGGCGTCCGCGCAGCGTCCCTCGCCTATTTCGGCAAGGAGCCGAAGCGGCTCACAGTCTCCGAGGCCGCCCTGCTCGTCGCTTTGCCGCAGCTGCCGGAAAAGCGCCGGCCCGACCGCAACCTGAAAATCGCCCACGCCGCCCGCGACCGGGTGCTGACCCGCATGGTGTCCTCCGGCCTGCTCGGCGAGCATGAGGCCGCACGCGCCGCCCTCGACGATGTGGCGGGCCTGCGCCGCACGCTGCCGACGCTCGCCGCGCACGCCGCCTATGCGATGCTGCCCAAGGCCGTCCCCGGCCAGCCCTTGCAGCTGACGATCCGCAAGAGCGTCCAGGAAGGGCTGGAGCAGGTGGCGAGGGATGCGGCCGCCAAGCTCGGGCCTCGCCTATCGGTCGCCATGGTGCTGGCCGACTCCCGCACCGGCGACATTCTCGGCGAAGTCGGCTCGGCCAATTTTTTCGACGCCAGCCGCTCCGGCTGGATCGACATGACCAAGATCGTCCGCTCGCCCGGATCGACGCTGAAGCCGTTCATCTACGGTCTTGCCTTCGAACAGGGGCTGGTGGCGCAGGAAACGCTGATCGATGACAGCCCTGTCGATTTCTCCGGCTACCGGCCGAAGAATTTCGACATGGGCTATCAGGGCGACGTCAGCATCCGGCAAGCGCTGCAACTGTCGCTCAACGTGCCGGCGATCCGCGTGCTCGACGCGGTCGGACCAACGCGCCTGATGGCGCGCTTCCGCCAGGCTGGCGTCGTCCCCGTGCTGCCGGTCAACGAGGCGCCGGGCCTGGCCATCGGCCTCGGTGGCGTCGGGATAACACTACGCGACCTCGTCCAGCTCTACACAGGGCTCGCGAATGGCGGCAAGACGCACACGCTGCATGACGGCACCGAGCCTGCCAATGCCGAGCGCACCACCGCCACCATTCTCGACGGTCAGGCCAACTGGCAGATCATCGACATTCTGTCGGGCGTCAAGCCGCCCGAGGGGGCCTCGCAGCGCGGCATCGCCTACAAGACCGGCACCTCCTACGGCTATCGCGACGCCTGGTCGGTCGGCTTCGACGGCCGCTATGTGCTGGGTGTCTGGGTCGGCCGCCCCGACGCCGGAGCGGTGCCGGGCCTGTCCGGCTATGTCTCGGCCGCTCCCATCCTCTTCGAGGGTTTTGTCCGCTCGGGCCTGGCCATCGTGCCGTTGCCGGGCAAGCCGCCCGGCGTGTTCAGCCCCAGGCGCGAGGATCTGCCGGTGACGCTCGCTCGCTTCGGTGCCGGGGCCGACGGCCTGGTGCAGGCAACAGTGACCGAACCCGCGCCGACAATCGTCTTCCCGCCCGACGGCGCCCGCGTCGATCTCGGCACCAGCTCTGCCGAGACCTCGCCGCTGGTGCTGAAGCTGCAAGGCGGCCGCGCGCCGTTCCGCTGGCTGGCCAACGGCAAACCGCTCGCCGGCATCGATCGTCGCCGCACCGCGACCTGGCAACCCGATGGCGCCGGCTATTCGACGCTGACCGTGATCGACGCCGCGGGACGCGCGGCGAGCGTGAAGGTTTTTGTCGAATAGACCGAGCCAAGCGATTCATCGAATTGGCTTTCCGGGCGCTCGGCAGATAGCAGGATACTCACCTATGCCTGTTCCGAGGCGCAATCGATCGTTGATAGCCTCAGCGCTGGCAGCAATGATTCTTGTCGTGGCAATCCCTCTACCCGCTTCGGCCGACACCCTGCCCGCCGGCTTCGTCCGGCTCGCCGATATCGACCCCTCGATCCGCCAGGACATCCGATACGCCGGATCGGACAATTTCCTGCATCGGAAGGTGATCGGCTATGACGCGCCGGCCTGCATCCTCACCGAGCAGGCGGCAGAGGCACTCAGCCGTGTCCAGAAGGCGATCGCCGTCAAAAGCCTGACGCTGGTCGTGTTCGACTGCTACCGCCCTGCCCGCGCCGTCGCCGACATGGGCGAATGGACGAGACAAGGCGGGCCACCCGATCCGCAATGGCATCCGAAGGTCCAGCGAGGCGATCTGATCGCCAAGGGCTATGTCGGAGAACAATCGACCCATTCGCGTGGTTCAACCGTCGACGTCGCCATCGCCCGGACGGATCGCAGGGCCAGCCCGAACCCAGCCTGTGGCGCAGTCAATGCCGATACGCTCGATTTCGGCACCGGTTTCGACTGCTTTGACCCGACGAGCGAAACCGCCCACCGCGGCCTCGCCGGTGAAGCAGTGTCAAACCGCAAGATGCTTGTCGACGCCATGCGCACCGGCGGTTTCAAGAACTATGCACGCGAATGGTGGCACTTCACGCTGGCGAACGAACCGTTCGCCAAGGAGCGTTTCGATTTTCCCATCACCGCCGATTGAGGCGCCGGACTAAATTCCACACGGCCTTGCCTCGGCACTGCTCATCTCTAAATAGGTTGGATGGCCGGCAGGATTTCTCCCGGAGACACAGGAGGAAAATATTTCTCCATGCCGCGAAGGATCGTCGACTATTTTCTCCAGAGGGGCAAAAAAGGCAACATTCAATGCATCTAATTTCTACCAATTCGGTAGATTTGCCGTGGGTTCAACGGAGGCAGAAATGACCAAACCTCATTTCAGGAAACTGCTCGGCGCACTGGTCGCCACATCTGTCCAGTTCGGCACGCTCGGTTTCGCGTTTGCCGACACCACCATTCTCAACGTGTCCTACGATCCGACACGCGAGCTCTACAGGGCCTATGACGAAGCCTTCGTCGCCCATTGGAAAGCCGAGACCGGCGAGACGGTCACCGTCCAGCAGTCGCATGGCGGATCGGGCGCCCAGGCCCGCGCCGTGATCGACGGCCTCGACGCCGACGTGGTGACACTGGCGCTCGAAGGCGACATCAACGCCATCGTCTCGAAATCGAAGAAGATCAACCCTGACTGGCGCACCGAATTCGAAAACAATTCAGCACCTTACACCTCGACCATCATCTTCCTTGTCCGCAAGGGCAATCCCAAGGGCATCCACGACTGGAGCGACCTCGTCAGGGACGGCGTCCAGGTGATCACGCCCAATCCCAAGACCTCCGGCGGCGCACGCTGGAACTATCTCGCCGCCTGGGCCTACGCCAACGCCCATGATGGCGGTGACGAGGCCAAGAACAAGGAATTCGTCGGCAAGCTTTACGCCAATGCCCCGGTGCTCGACACCGGCGCGCGCGGCTCGACCGTGACCTTCGCGCAAAAGGGCATCGGCGATGTGCTGATCGGCTGGGAAAACGATGCCTATCTGGCACTCGACGAATTCGGCGCCGACAATTTCGACATAGTCTACCCGCCGACATCGATCCTGGCCGAGCCGCCGGTGGCGATTGTCGACGCCAATGTCGACGCCAAGGGCACGCGCAAGGTCGCCGAAGCCTATCTGGGCTGGCTCTATTCCAAGGAAGCGCAGACGATCATCGCCAAGAACCACTATCGTCCGGCCAAGCCCGAACTTGTGGCGCCGGCGGATCTGCCCAAGACACCTGATATCAAGCTGATCTCCATCGACGATCCGCTTTTTGGCGGCTGGAAGAAGGCGCAGCCTTATCATTTCGGCGATGGTGGTATATTCGACCAGATCTACAAGCCGGCCCAGTGAGCTAAATCTAGATCAGGACGCTATGACCACAGCACCCGCGCAGGCGGGGTGGCGGTTCAGACAGCCGAGTGTCATTCCGGGTTTCGGATTGACGCTCGGCTTCTCGCTTGCCTACCTCACCCTCATCATCCTCATCCCGCTGTCCGGGCTGATCTGGCGCTCGGCCGCCCTTGGCTGGCCCGAGTTCTGGGCAATCGCAACCGACCGTCGCACCGTCAACGCGCTGGAAATCAGCTTCGGCACCGCCTTCATCGCGGCTGCCGTCAACGTCGTCTTCGGCACGCTCGTCGCCTGGGTGCTGGTGCGCTATCGCTTTCCCGGCCGCCGCATCGTCGATGCCATGGTCGACCTTCCCTTCGCCTTGCCGACGGCAGTAGCCGGCATTGCGCTGACCACGCTCTACGCGCCGAACGGCTGGATCGGCAAATTGCTGATGCCGCTTGGCATCAAGGTCGCCTACACGCCACTTGGCATCGTCATTGCGCTGGTCTTCATCGGCCTGCCCTTCGTCGTGCGCACGGTGCAGCCGATCATGGAGGAGATTGACAAGGAGGTGGAGGAAGCCGCCGCCACGCTTGGCGCCAGCCGCTTCCAGATCATCACCCGCATCCTGTTTCCGGGCCTGGCGCCGGCCATCATCACCGGCTTTTCGCTGGCCTTCGCGCGCGGCGTTGGCGAATACGGCTCGGTCATCTTCATCGCCGGCAATTTGCCTTACAAATCCGAGATCGCGCCGCTTCTGATCGTCATCCGCCTGGAGGAATACAATTATCCGGCAGCGACCGCGATCGCGGCGGTCATGCTGTTTTTGTCGTTCTTGATGCTTTTGATCGTCAATCTCGCACAGTCATGGAGTCGCAAGCGCTATGGCTGATCCCGAGATCAAATCCTACCAACCCTATCATGAGAGCCGCTCGGCGGCGGTGACCGAGAGCCGGCCGGCGCAAGCCATCCTGATGGCTTTCGTCTTCGCTTTCCTTGGCATCTTTCTGCTCCTGCCGCTGATCGTCCTCTTCCACGAGGCGCTGGCAAAAGGCGTCAGTGCCTATACGCAATCGCTGAGTGACGCCGACACGCGCTCGGCGATCCGGCTGACCCTGCTGGTGGCGGCGATTTCGGTGCCGCTCAACATCGTCTTCGGCATCTCCGCCGCCTGGGCGATTGCCAAGTTCGAGTTCAAGGGCAAGGCCTTCCTGACCACGCTGATCGACCTGCCTTTCTCGGTCTCGCCGGTCATATCGGGCCTTGTCTATGTGCTTTTGTTCGGCGCCCAGGGTCTGCTCGGCGGCTGGCTGAAAGCGCATGGCATCGTCATCCTGTTTGCCGTGCCGGGCATCGTGCTGGCCACCGTCTTTGTCACCTTTCCCTTCGTCGCCCGCGAGTTGATCCCGCTGATGCAGGAACAGGGCAATGGCGACGAGGAAGCAGCCCTTTCGCTTGGCGCGAATGGCTGGCAGACCTTCTGGTACGTGACCTTGCCCAATGTCAAATGGGGGCTGCTCTATGGCGTGCTTTTGTGCAATGCGCGGGCCATGGGCGAGTTCGGCGCGGTGTCGGTGGTGTCGGGCCACATACGCGGCCTGACCAACACAATGCCGCTGCATGTCGAAATCCTCTATAACGAGTACAACGCCGTCGGCGCCTTCGCCGTCGCTTCATTGCTTGCGGGCCTGGCGCTCGTGACGCTGGTCTTGAAAACAATTCTCGAGATGCGCTACGGCGCCGAGATCGCCGCCACGCGCGGACACTAGAGGGTTCAGTAGATGGAAGTCCGCGTTGCCAACGTGCGCAAGGAATTTGACCGGTTTCCGGCGCTTCACGACGTATCGCTCGACATCAAGTCGGGCGAGCTGATCGCGTTGCTGGGTCCGTCCGGGTCCGGCAAGACGACGCTGCTCAGGCTGATCGCAGGGCTGGAGCGGCCGACGCGGGGAAATATCTTCTTCGGCGACGAGGACGCCTCGCAAAAGTCGATCCAGGACCGCAATGTCGGCTTCGTCTTCCAGCACTATGCGCTGTTCCGGCACATGACGGTGGCCGACAATATCGGCTTCGGCCTGAAGGTCCGGCACGGGCCGTCGCGCCCGCCGGCGCAGGAGATCCGCCGCCGTGCCTCCGAGCTTCTCGATCTCGTCCAGCTTTCGGGCCTGGAGAAGCGCTATCCGGCACAGCTCTCCGGCGGCCAGCGCCAGCGCGTGGCACTGGCCCGCGCCATGGCCATCGAACCCAAGGTGCTGCTGCTCGACGAGCCGTTCGGCGCCCTCGATGCGCAGGTGCGCCGGGAGTTGCGCCGCTGGCTGCGCGAAATCCACGACGCCACCGGCCACACAACCGTCTTCGTCACCCACGACCAGGAAGAGGCACTGGAGCTTGCCGACCGCGTCGTGGTGATGAGCCAGGGCCGCATAGAGCAGGTCGGCACCGCCGACGACATCTACGACACGCCGAACTCGCCCTTCGTCTACGGCTTCATCGGTGAATCGAGCTCACTTCCCGTCAAGGTCGAAAATGGCGAGATCTGGCTCGCCGACCGCCCGATCGGGCTTGCCGCGCCCAACGAGCCCTCGGGCGATGCGACGCTTTACTTCCGCCCGCACGATGTCGAATTGCTGGACGGCTGCAGCGGCTGCATCGCCGGCACGGTCGCCGCCAGCCGTCGCGTCGCCGGCACGCGTCGCGTGGAACTCGAGATCGGTGGCGAGCGCCAGCGGGTCGAAATCGAACTGCCAGTCAATCACCCAGCGGCGCAGAAGAGCCGGGTGGCGTTCCGCCCCGGCCGCTGGAAGCTTTTCCCAGCTGCCTGATCCGAGATCGGGCCCTAATGCATGTCGCCCAAAGTGCGCCGCGGTTTTGGGATAACGACATGTGCAAAACCACGGTTTAAAGCGCGATGCGCTTCAAGCCAGCCAGTTTTCGACCTTCAGGTTCCTGATCCGGGTGAACTCTCCCGTGTTGGCGGTCACTAGCGTGGTGCCCAATGCACAGGCATGAGCGGCAATAAAAAGATCGTTGTGGCCAATGGTCTGGCCCGCGGCTTCAAGCTCGGCACGAAGAGCGCCGTATTCGACATCCACCGGCACATCGAGCGGCAGGATAGGAATCTCGGCCAGCAATTGCTCGACCTTCTTGAGCAACTTGGCCGATCCCTTTTTGGCGCAGCCATATCGCAATTCCGAGGCGACCACGATGCTGGTGCACACGGCGGCGTCTCCCTCGCGCACCATTGCACTCGCGGCCTTGCCAGCCGGGTTTCGGATCATGTCGCTGATAATGTTCGTATCCAGCATGAACCGCATCTAGAAAATGTCCTCCGATTTGACCGGCGTGTCGTCGATCTCGGGGAAGTCGTCCTCAGGAGCGAGCGGCGGCTCTTTCGCCCACTGGGCGAGCAGCGCGGTGAGGCCGGCTTTGCGGACCGGCTCGATGACCAAGCGATCGCCTTCACGGCTGATCAAGACCTTTTCGCCGGGAAGCTCGAACTCGACAGGAATGCGCACCGCCTGGCTGCGGTTGTTGCGAAACAGCTTTGCTTCTTTCGGCGGTGTCGTTGAATGGCGGTTCCGGGGCATGATCGCAACTCATTGTATATGCCATTTGTATATGTCAAAAAATGCTACGACGCAAGCATCGGAAAAACCAAGGCATAAGGGGACTCGACGTGGAACGAGATTCCAAGAATCGTCCATTTCGATGATACATTTTCTCACCGAAAGGTCACGCGGCTACAAGACGTGCCTCGTCGCGCGCCCTGCGCCGCAGCTATGGTTCGACCATAAACTCATTGCATCCGGAGCTGTTTTCATGAAGCGTTTTTTCCTGGGCGTCGCTACCGTCGCCGGCCTGCTCCTGGCATCCTCCCAAGCTTGGTCGGCCGACAAATTGCTCAACGCGTCCTATGATGTCGGTCGCGAACTATTCGTGCAGGTCAACAAGGCCTTCATCGCGCGGCATCCGGGCGTCACGGTCGACCAGTCGCATGCCGGCACTTCGGCGCAGGCGCGCGCCATCGCCGAAGGCCTTGGCGCCGATGTCGTCACCTTCAACCAGGTCACCGACATCGACTTCCTGGTCAAGAAGGGCCTCGTCTCGGGCGACTGGCAGAAGGATTTTCCCGACAACGCCTCCCCCTTCTATTCGCTGCCGTCCTTCCTGGTGCGCGCCGGCAACCCCAAGCACATCAAGGACTGGAACGATCTCGTGCGCGACGACGTGCAGGTGATCTTCCCCAACCCTAAAACATCAGGCAATGCGCGCTACACCTATCTGGCGGCCACCGCCTACGCCAAGGAAGCCTTCAAGGGCGACGACGCCAAGGTGAAGGAGTTCATCACCAAGCTGTTCAACAACGTGCCGATCTTCGACACCGGCGGCCGTGCCGCTACCACCACCTTCGTGCAGCGCGAGATCGGTGACGTGCTGATCACCTTCGAATCGGAGACGCGCGGCATCCGCAAGGAGTATGGCGACGACAAGTTCGAGCAGGTCACGCCCTCGGTCAGCCTGCTGGCCGAATTCCCGGTCGCGATCGTCGACAAGGTCGCCGACGAGCATGGCACGCGCGATCTGGCCAAGACCTATCTCGACTTCCTCTACACGCCGGAGGGCCAGGACATCCTCGCCCAGAACGGCACGCGGGTTCGCGATGCGGCAGTGGAAGCCAAATACAAAGCCCAGTTTCCCGATGTCCGCCTGCTGACGGTCGAAGATGTCTTTGGCGGCTGGGACAAGGTGCAGAAGGAGCATTTCGCCGCCGGCGGCCTGCTCGACCAGACCTACGGCAGCCGCTGACGGCAGCAACATCCAGAGCAGACGAAAAAGCCGGCGCTTTTGCCGGCTTTTTCGTTTTGTGCGCCGGCAACCCGGTTTTCAGCGGAATATCGGCAGCATCCGTGCAAAACGTTACAAAGAATCAACGCGTTTGTGCCTAACGTGCCATTCGGCGGCCTGTTTTCGCGAAATATCATCGCGCGGCGAAAACGTCATTATTTGCACACAAACAGTCGCCAGATGCGAATGGTTGGGGCTTCAATGGGTTGATCTGGGCATGCTGACAAAAAAAGGCAAATACGGCCTCAAGGCCCTCGTGCATCTGTCCGGCCTGCCGGTCGGCCAGTTGGCCTTCGTCAACGACATCGCGGTGGCCAACAACATCCCGAAGAAATTCCTCGATGCCATCCTGGGCGAGTTGCGCAATGCCGGCTTCGTCCAGAGCCGCAAGGGTAAGGAAGGCGGCTATCGCCTCGCCCGGCCGGCCTCCGAAATCAAGATCGGCCATGTCGTGCGCGTGCTTGACGGGCCGCTGGCGCCGATCCCCTGCGCCAGCCGCACGCAGTATCAGCGCTGTGACGACTGCGACGAGGCGACCTGCCAGGTCCGGCACATGATGCTCGAGGTGCGGCAGGCGATCGCCGAAGTGCTGGACAATCGCAGCCTCGCCGCCATGCGCGATGCCGACAATGACGATTTCCCGGTCGAACTGACGTCGCAGATCTAAACCACCGGCTGCCGCTCGCTATCGTAAGCTTGCGCGGCCCATGCCGACGCAGTAAAGCGGGGTCGAAGAACGGGCTGGACCGATGAGGCTGTGGTGGTTCGCGAAATCCCGCAAGGCCGCCCATAAGCTGCCATCGGCCGCAAGCTTTCGCACTGAAATCATCGCCGACATCTTCGTTCCGGAACGAGCCGAGGATGTGCGCTTCTTCAGCCGCAAGCCAGTTCACCCCGGCAGGCTTCGCCGCTTTTCGAACAGGGACCTTCGCGAAAGCCTGCTGTCCGTCTTCTATCTCATGGTGGCAGCGGCACTGCCGGTGCGCTGGTGGGCACCGATCTGCGGCCGCGTGTCGAGGTTTCGCCTGAAGCGCCATATGCGCAAGGAATTTCCCGCTTACGCTGCCGCCACGCGCGCTGTGCTTGGCGAAGGCATCGATGCGCGCCAGCTATTCGAGGGGTTGCTGGCGGCCCGCCATCGCCGCCGCCTGCAGCTCGCCGCGCATCTAGTGGCTGGCCGCTGGTCGCCGACGATCCGGCTGGAGGGGTTGGACGGGCTGCGGTCGGCTTTGCAGCGCGGCCACGGCGCCATCCTCTGGTGCGATCAATTCATCGCCCAGACCATCATCGGCAAGCGTGCTTTGTACGAGGCCGGTATCGAGGCGCATCAGGTGAGCGTCAACACCCACGGTATTTCCGAAAGCGCCTTCGGCCTGCGTTTCCTCAACCCGCCGCTGGTCAATGTCGAGAACCGGTTCCTGAAAAGCCGGGTCGCCTTTGATCGCGACGATGCCTATCAAGTCACCATCCGCATCCAGAAGATCCTGAAGCAGAATGGCGTGGTGACGATGACCAACACCGTCCATGCCGGCTCCACCTTCACGGAGGCCGCCATGGGCGAGACCGGCTGGACCCACCTCGCCTCGGCGCCGGCGAATTTCGCGGCCAGGGGCAGGACCGCCCTGTTTGCCATGTCGACCTTCGAAGTGGTTCCCTTCAGGCAATACCGGGCCGTGCTCAGCCCTGCGCTGGCGCCGGAGGCGTCCGTCACCCCGGCAACGGATACGATCAGGGCTGGAGCCAAGAACATGGCCGTGCAGGCACACTACATCCTGCTCAAGCGCGACCGCTTGCTGGAGGCGCTGAAGCTCTACCCCGAGCAGATGCTGAAATGGTCCCGTCGGCAGCGGCTGACCGAGGCTCAGGACAGCACCGGTATCGGCACTGATGATGAAGGTTCATGACCGGCGTAGCCGGTGGACGCCGGCAGCGACGAGTTCGCTGACCGAGCGGGTCGCATCGAGCGTCAAGGCCTTCTCATCCGCTGTCGGCGGCTCGAGGATGGCGAACTGGCTGTCGACGAGGCTTGCCGGCATGAAATGGCCCTTGCGGCTGCCGACACGCCGCCTGGCCGTGGCAGGGTCGATCTCCAGATAGAGGAAGACGATCTCCGGGCAGAAGCCGCTCAAGCGCGCGCGATAGCCGCGCTTCAGCGCCGAGCAGGCGGCAACCACGCCTTCGCCCTGCCCCACCGATCCCGCGATGCGCTCGCCGATCGCGTCAAGCCAACCTTCACGCAGTTGATCGGTGAGCGGCTCGCCGCTAGCCATGCGTGCGACGTTTTCCGGCGGGTGCAGCCTGTCGCCCTCGATAAAGGTAACGCCCAGCGCGGCCGCCAGTGCAATACCGACGGCCGACTTGCCGCAGCCGGCGACGCCCATCACCACGATGGCCGGAGGCATCGAGCCGGGAGCGCCCGTTGGCGCCTGTGCTGCCTTTTCGTCCATTGTCAGCGGCTTGCCGGCGCGCGGCCGTAGAGCAGCAGCATGGCGACGATGACGACGCCGTAGATGATCTGCCGCCCCGCTTCCGGCATCTGCATGACCGACAGGATGGATTGCAGCAGGGTGATCAGGATGACACCGGCGACGGTGCCGAGATACGAGCCGCGGCCGCCCAGGATCGAGGTGCCGCCAAGCACGACAGCCGCGATCGACGGCAACAGATAGGCATCACCCATCGACTGCGCCGCCTTGGAGGCATAGCCGGCGAGCAGCACGCCCCCGAAAGCGGAGAGACCGCCCGACGCCGCGAAGGCGATCATAACCACGCGTCGTGTGTCGATGCCGGAAAGATAGGCGGCGCGCTCGCGGTTGCCGATGCCGTAGACGGTGCGGCCGAAGCTGGTGCGGGTCAGCACGAACACCATTGCAGCGCCGATCAGCGCCCAGATGATGACGGCGTTGGGGACGCCCGGAATGCCAAAGCCGGTCGCCAGGTAGCGCATCGCGCCCGTCGCCGAATCCTGTGGCGAGAAGCCGCCGGTATAGACGACCATCAGCCCCTGCGCGACGGCGTTGGTGGCCAGCGTGATGATCATCGAGGGGATGCGCAGATAGGCGACGCCGATTCCGTTGACGATACCGATCAGCACACCGCAGAGAATGCCAAACGGGATCGCCAGCACCACCCCGGCCGGACCATAGGCGGCCGCCGCGCAGGCCATCATCGCGCCCGCCGCCACGCACCAGGGCACCGACAGGTCGATCTGGCCAAGCAGGATGACCAGCATCATGCCGGTGGCGATGACGCCGAGGAACGAGGCGACCTTGAGCTGCTGCAGCAGGTACTCCGGCGACAGGAAGCTGCGCGAATAAAGGCTGCCAAGACACAGCAACAGCGCAATGCAGGCAAAGGCGGTCAGCACCGCTGGATCGGCGCGGCGGATGAAGCTGGGCATGCGGCCGGCAATGCCGCCAAGCGTCGTTTCGCTCACAGGAACCACTCCAGCCGGTTGCGGACCCGAAACAGGGCGAAGGCGCCGAGGCTGACGGCGACCAGCAGGATAACGCCCTGGAACAGCGGCTGCCAGAGCGGATCGAAATCGAACACAAACAACAGGTCGCCGATGGTGCGGAAGGCGAGCGCGCCGAAGATCGCGCCGATGGCACTGCCCTTGCCGCCGAACAGCGAGACGCCACCGAGCACAACGGCGGCGATCGAAAACAGCGTGTAGGCATTGCCGCTGGCATAGGCCGCGTCGCCCGTATAGGTGAAGAAGGTCAGGAACAAGCCGCCGATCGCGGCCAGCAGCCCGGCTAGCGTGTAGGCGGCAAACTTGCCGCGCCGGATCGGCACGCCGGACATGTAGGCCGCCGTCTCCGACGACCCTGCCGCATAAGCGGCGCGGCCTAGCACCGAGCGGCTGAACGGCACCCAGATCACCAGCACGATTGCCAACAGCGCGACGAGGCTTGCCGGCACCACGCCGAACACGCGGCCCGTCAGCGCATCGGCCAGATCCTCATTGACCGAACCGCCCGGGAATGGCCGCAGCAACAGGCCGATGCCGTAATAGACGGCCCCTGTGGCAATGGTGGCGACGATCGGCTGCAGCCGTCCATAGATGACGATGGCGCCGTTGATGGCGCCGCAGAGCAGACCAACCGCCAGCACCGCGATGACGCCGAACGTCGTCTGCATCGGTGTGCCCACAACCAGCCAGGAGGCCAGACAGTTGGTGAGCAGGAAGATCATGCCGACGGAGAGATCAATGCCGGCGGTGATCACCACCAGCGTCTGCGCCATCGCGACGAAGGCGAGCAGAACGCCCTTGTTCGAGGCCGTCTGCACGACATTTGCGGTGAAGCCCGCCGGATGGTTAGACGTGTAGATGACGAACATGACAACGAAGATGCCGAGCGCCAGCAGCGTTCCGCGCTGCTCGGCAAGCCAGTAGCGCCAATCCTTCATGCGTCCGCTCCCAGGCTCACGGGGCTGTCCTCGCCATGGATGTTGAGCGCGCTCGATATCAGCGCCCGCTCGGTGATCTCGGCGCCGACCAGCTCGCGCTTGACTGCCCCGTCATAGAGCACCAGCACTCGGTCGCAGCAGCCGATCAACTCGTCATAGTCGGTCGAATAGAACAGGATCGCCGCCCCGGCATCCGCCAGCTTGCGCATCAGCTGGTAGAGCTCCTGCTTGGTGCCGACATCGATGCCACGTGTCGGATCGTTGAGCAGGATGATGCGCGGCTGGCGCATCATCCATTTGGCGATGACCACCTTCTGCTGATTGCCGCCCGAAAGTGCCGCGACCGGAATGTCGAGACCGGCCGTCTTGATCGCCAGAAGGCCGACCATATCGTCAATCAGCCGCTGCTCGGCGGCGCGGTCGATGATGCCGCCCTTGGACAGCCGGTCCAGCGCGGCGAAGGACAGGTTCTCGCGCACAGTCATCGGCAGCATCAGGCCTTCGGTCTTGCGGTCCTCCGGTATGAGCGCCATGCCGATGCCGTCCTTTCGGGCAGCAGAAGGACTGGCGATCGTCACCGGCTTGCCGTCGATCAGGATCTGGCCGCTGAGGCCCCGCAGCACGCCGAAGAAGGCGAGCAGCAATTCGCGCTGGCCTTGGCCGTCAAGGCCGCCGAGGCCGACCACCTCGCCTGCCCTGACGGTCAGCGAGATGTCGTGCAGCCGGTTAGTCCACGAGAGCTTGCGGGCTTCGAGCCTGGGGGCGGCGGTGGCAGGCACGGCCGCGGGCTTCGGCGGAAAGATGTGGCTGTACTCACGGCCGATCATCAGCTCGACCACTTCATTGTCGCTCTTCGAGCCGGCCGGATAGCTGGCGACGTTACGGCCATTGCGGAACACCGTGCACTGGTCGGCCAGCTCCGCGATCTCGTTCATGCGGTGCGAGATGTAGAGCAGCGACAACCCTTCCGAGCGCAGCCGCTTCAGCACCGAGAAGATCTTCGAGACGTCCGCCGCCGTCAGCGCCGACGTCGCCTCGTCGAGGATCAGGATGCGCGGCTTTCTGGCGAGCGCCTTGGCGATTTCCACCATCTGCCGCCGCGACAAGGGCAGGTCCTTGACCAGTGCCAGCGGATGAATATCGGCGGCACCAGCACGCGCCAGCGCCTCTTCCGCGATGCGGCGCTGCGCCTTGCGGTCGATCATGCCGAAGCGTTTGGGCGGATCGGAAATGACGATGTTGTCGGCGACGCTGAGTTCGGGAACCAGCGACAGCTCCTGGAAGATGCAGACGATGCCTGCCTGGTTGGCAGCAGCAGGCGAGGCGAAGGTCACCTCGCGGCCATCCAGCGTCATTCGGCCCTCGTCGGCCGCGACGACGCCGGCCATGACCTTGATCAGCGTTGATTTGCCGGCACCGTTTTCGCCAAGGATGGCGTGAATGCTGCCGGATGTGACCGAAAGCTCGGCGTTTTCCAGAGCTCGCACGCCACCATAGCGCTTGGATATGCCTTCCATACGAAAGAGCGGAACAGCAATGTCCATCGGCCCTCCCGGGGCGCTTTGATCACCAAGATATCGAACTCCCGGCGCAATGAGCAATCTCACGGCGCCGGGTGTGCGGCCTACTGGTTTTCCTTGGTCTGCCCCATGATTTCCTGTGCGGTGAAATTGATGCCGCAGGTCGGGAAAGAATTGCCGACGAAGAAATTGTCGGATTGGTCGGGGAAGAAATCCTGACCAGCCTTGAAGTTCGGATCCTCGACGACGGCAAGCGGCAGCTTGATTGACTGGGGGACGACATTGCCTTCAAGCGCTGCGATCGCCGTCTTGATGGCAACAGCCACCTGCGCCGGCCCGGTACCGGCCGACGAACATTTCAACCCGTCGGCTGCATGGGCCGCGCAGAACTTGCGGAAGCCGTTTTCGGTCTCGCCACCGAACGGCACGAACGGATGCTTGGCATCGATCATCGCCTGCACGATGCCGGTGTCGCCGCCCTGTCCAGTGACGCCGTCAAAGGGGCCGTTGGTGGCGATTGCGTCGGCCGAAGCCTTTTGCGCAACGCCGTCATCCCACTTGCCGACAACCTCCGTGACGGCCCATTTCTTGCCGGAGGCGTCGAGAGCCTCATGGATGCCATTGTGGCGGTCGGTGTCGACGGATGTTCCGGCAACGCCGCGCACTTCGAGGATCTTGCCGCCATTCGGCACATGCGAGACCAGCCATTTGCCCCACAGCTCGCCAAGACCTTTCTGGTCGACGTTGACGTTGATCGCGTCCTTGGTGTCGAGGATGTTGTCAAAAGCAACCAGCACGACGCCGGCTTCCTTGGCACGCTTGATCACCGGCCCGAAGGCAGTCGGGTTCTGCGCGTTGACGACGATCGCGTCATAGCCGGAATCTATGAAGTTGTTGATCGCCGAAATCTGCGCCGGCACGTCTTCGCCGGTCGAGACGACCTTGAATTCCTTCAGCTTCGCGGCGACGTCCTTCTGTGCCGCATAGGCTTTCGCGGTCTGCACCATCTGGATGCGCCACGTATTGGCAATATAGCCGTTGGCGAGCGCAATGCGGTATGGGCCCGCCTTTTTGGGGAACTTGAAGAACTGCGTATCCGCGGCCCAGGGTACGAAGCAATCCGGCTCCGCTGCCGGGCCTTTGACGACTTCAGGGCCCGCGGCAATTGCCGACGAGCTCAACATGACGAATGCAGTGGCGGCAACGATGCCACCAACAAGTGACTTGATCATCGATATTCCTCCCAGTTGCAGTTCTTGATTATGGTTTCGCTTTGCGAAGTTTTTGACGCGATGGGCCCGGCACCTCCTTGCCATGGCATACGCGTTTAGTCGCCCGTGACGGCCGACCTGGTTCCTCCCCTCGTCACCGCCAGCCGGGCGAAAACTATCATATTATCCATAATAAACAAGTTTTAGTTGTCGCTTATGTATAATAAACAGGCGCGACCCCGCTGCTCGTCCACCTGTTCAGAAGGAATGGTAGCGCTACCAAATTGGCGTGTAAACCGGCATTCGCACAGTCGCCTCTGTGTATTCAACGGGCGGTGCTCTCGCGGCGCTTGAGCTCGAAACCGAGATCGACGATCCGTTGCTCCGGCCTGTTGCCGGCGATCGCCGCCAGCGCCATGGCGACCGCGCGTCGGCCGATCTCATAGCGGTGGGTGCGGATGCTGGTGATCGACGGGAACGCCACCTGCATCATGTCGAGGTCGTTGAAACCGACGATGCCGATCGTCTTCGGCACCGCGATCGAGGCGCGATGACACTCGAACAACACGCCGAGCGCGATGTCGTCATTGTTGCAGAAGACACCGTCGAGTGTCGGCACCTTGGCCAGTGCGTCGCGGAACATTTCGCGACCGAGCGACACGCTGGATGGCACCGGCGTGGTGGTGACAAGGCGCGGGTCGAACAGGCCGGCGGCCTCCATCGCCGCGCGGTAGCCTGCCAGGCGCCGCTGCGAGCGCGGGTCCATGCGCGCGCCGATGAAGCCGATGCGGCGGTAGCCCGCTTCGATCAGATGTTCGGTTGCCGTCCTGCCGCCGTCGAGATGCGAGAAGCCGACCATCATGTCGACTGGATCGGGACCGGTCTCCATGACCTGCACCACAGGGCAGCCGGCGCTTTCCAGCAGCTTTCGCGAGACCGGTGTCTGGTCGATGCCGGCGACGATCAGCGCTGCCGGCCGCTGCGAGCCGAACACCTGCAGCAGCCGCTCTTCCTCGAGGCCGGAATAATGGGTGTTGCCGAGTTGGATGCGGAACGGGCTGTCCGACAAGCTGTCATAGATGCCGCGCACCACCTCCGCGAAGACGTTGTTGGTGAGCGACGGCACCAGAACGCCGAACACCTCGGCGCGCGCCGAAGCCAGCGCCCGCGCATTCGGGTCCGGCATATAGCCGAGTTCGTCGACGGCGGCCTGGATCTGGCGACGCAGCTCTTCCGAGACACGCTCCGGCTCGCGCAAGGCGCGCGACACTGTGATGGCGCCGACACCGGCCTTGCGCGCGACATCTGATATGGTCGGGCGGCCGCCGCCACGGCGTGAGCGTGGCTTGATCACGGACGCGCTCGCTCGGGAATGCACCTGGCAGGGCGCGGTCGCGATACGATCGTTTTTGCTGTCGCCATCCCACCGGCCCGCTTTGCCGCACCCACTCGCCTTCTGGCGTCGCGCGGCCTGTTGTCCTTGTCAAGCAACGGCAACAATCCTGCTCGCCTTCAAGCCATCACGGCGGTGCTGCGCCGTGCCTTCCAGAATAACAGTCCGATCGCCAGTATGTTCAGCAAATTCCAGGCGATGCCATTCAGAAACGCTGCGGCATAGGAACCGGTCAGGTCGTAGATCCAGCCCGACATCCAGCCACCGATCGCCATGCCGAAGATGGTCGCCATCATGACGATGCCGATACGCTGGCCAGCCTCTTTGGCGGGCATGTAATCGCGCACGATGATGGCGTAGCAAGGCACGATGCCGCCTTGCGACAGGCCGAACACCAGCGACACCACATAGAGCGAGGCAAGTCCGTCGAACGGGATGTAGAACAGCAGCGAAAGAGACTGCAGCACCGAACCGATCAGGAGCGTTTTCATGCCGCCGATGCGATCGGCAACAAAGCCCGACGCCAACCGGCTGACGACGCCGCCCGCCATCATGATCGACAGCATGTCGGCGCCATGCGCCACGCCGTAGCCGAGGTCCATGCAATAGGCGACGATGTGCACCTGCGGCATCGACATCGCCACGCAGCAGCCGAGGCCGGCGACAACCAGCAGCACCTGCAAGGCCGCCGGCGACAGCGAGATCGGCTGCACCGGCCGGCTTCCCGGCGAGCCGGCGGCGGCCGCCGCCGGGGCATCGCGCCGCAGCATCAGCACCAGCGGCACCATGGTCACCAGGCAGAAGATGCCGATGGCCGCATAGGTGAAGCGCCAGCCTTCTGCCTTCATCAGCGTCGGCATGATGGTCGGCCAGATCGCTCCGGCAAGGTAATTGCCGGCCGCGGCCGCGGTCACCGCGACACCGCGCCGGCGGTTGAACCAGTGCGAGATGTCGGCGATCAGCGGCCCGAAGATCACCGATGTGCCGACACCGATCAGCAACCCTTGGGCAAGGGTGAATTGCAGGATCGAGGTCGACAGCGCCGCGAGCAGAAGGCCGGCGGAGAGCCCAATCGAAGAGAGCAACGCCGGGATCCAGTAGCCCATTCGGTCGATAGCGCGCCCGATCAGCACGTTGCCGGCGGCAAAGCCGACCATGGTCGCGGTGTAGGGCATGGACGCGGCGGCGCGGTCGACACCGAACTCGGCCTGCACGGCGGGCAGCACCACGACAACCGCCCACATGCCGACGGCGCCGATCGTCGCCAGCAGCATCGAGATGGCAAGCCGCATCCAGGCATAGGAGCTGTCGATGCCGGGGCTCGGCCGGCTCAATTCGGTTCGGGTCAAGGGGTTTCCTGTCGGCGGTCTCGAAATGGGCTGCCGTTCTCGCCACTATCGGCGCATTCTCGGGCCGCAGCAGCGCCACAGCGGGCAAATCCGTGGCTCCAGACCTAAAGGCGAATGCAGGAACCGATGCCAATATGCGGAGTTTCCCAACAAGCAAACCGGCGAAGGAGTCCACCATGACCGCCACCAAGGAAAAATGGTCGGCCAACGTGACCGAGCACAGCGACGCGTTGGATCTCGAGGACCACGTCTTCGAATCCGACGACGCCAAGAAGATCGCTGCCTCGCTCAAGCGATCTGCCGAACACAGCCACCGGCGCAAGGCCGAGCCGTTCCAGTCAGCCATGTCGATGCTCAACTTCTACATCAACCGCGCCGGCAAGAACCTACCTGCAGCGCGCAGGCAAGTGCTCGAGGACGCCAAGGACGAGCTGCGCACCGCCTTCGGGCGTGAGAAAGACGATTAGCTGCGATCGATAAGTCTACCGGGCGCGGATGACGCCGTCTGTATTGGCGAGCAGTTTTCGCACCGCGTTGCGCGCCGCATCCGGGCGTTGCAGCCGAATGTTCTTCTCGATCGCCTCGTGCAGCTTCTGCGCATGATTGAGATCATCGATTTCCCGCGTCGTATAGGCAAAGAGATGATCGAAGGCGGATTCGATGAGCACGCCGAGCGGCACCAGAAGGTCGTTGCCCGAGGCGCGCAGGATAGCGAGGTGAAAACGGGTGTCGGCGCGGGTACGCTCCTGCAGGCTGGTTGCCGCGCCCATCTCCCGGCACGCCTGGCTGATCTCGGCCATCTGTTCGTCGGTGCGCCGCATGGCGGCAAAGGCGGTCGCTTCCGGCTCGATGATGTGGCGGAACTCCTGCACGGTCTTCAAAAACACTTCGCGATCCGGCGACGTCGCGTACCAGGCCAGCACGTCGCGGTCGAGCAGGTTCCATCGCTCCTTCGGCTCGACCCAGCTGCCGATCTTGGGACGTGAGGCCAAGAGGCTCTTGGCCATCAGCATCTTGATGGCTTCGCGCACCGCCGAGCGGCTCACGCTGAAGGTCTCCGACCATTTCGCTTCGTTGGGCAGGATGGTGCCGGGCGGATAATCGCCGCGCACGATCCTGAGGCCGATCTCGCTGGCCAGAGAGGCATGGACGCTCGACCCTGGAATGCGCGCCGCATCAGGTCGGCGAGCGCCGGCGGGACGCTCGGTGGAGGCCGCTTTCGACGGCGATTTTTCCTTGTTCGGCTTCGCGTCCCGCATAGGCTCCAGAAAGTCCGGATTGAGGGTGCTGTCAAGCGCGGCAAGCGGCTTGGGCCGCAAAGCCGGCCGCTGTGCACAGATCAGCCCGGATGCTCCCGCGGCTCAGGCCTGCTTGACGTATTTGCGCCAGCTGTGCTCCGGGCGGAAACCGAGCACGTCACGCGCCTTGCGATTGGAGAGCAGCGTCTCGTATTCGCCGAGTTCGGCCTTGACCGGCACGCCGGGATAGAACCGCTTCAAGAGTTCGGCGGTCGGCAGGTCGGACGATGTGTCGTCATTGGCGGCATTGAACACCTGATAGCCGAGGCCATCCTTCTCGATGGCGCGCAACGTGATCTGGCCGAGGTCGCGCGCATCGACATAGCTCCAGGCGATGCGCTTGCGGAAACCAGGATCGGCGAACCATTTCGGAAACAGCGAATATTCATGCGGCTCGATGACGTTGCCGATGCGCAGGGCATAGATGTCGGTGCCGTTGCGCTGCGCAAAGGCGCGAGCTGTCTTCTCGTTGACGACCTTGGACAGGGCATAGCTGTCCATCGGATCGACATCGTACTCCTCGTCGAGCGGGAAATATTGGGGATCGCGCGGCTCGTTGGCGAACACCAGCCCATAGGTCGTCTCGCTGGAGGCGATGATAACTTTGCGGATGCCGAGCTTCACCGCCGCCTCGATGACATTGTAGGTGCCGAGCGCATTGATGCGGAATACCTCGTTGTCGGTGGTGATCATGATGCGCGGAATGGCGGCGAAATGGACCACGGCATCGACCGGCTGGGGGCGCAGCGATGGGTCGAATTCATGCAGGCCCATGTAGCTCGATAGCGCGTTGAACACCTGTCCGCTGTCGGTGATGTCGGTGATCAGCGTGCGCACTTTGGGGTTGTCGAGCGGCTTGGTGTCGATGTTGAGCACCTGACAGCCTTGCTCCACCAGATACTGCACGACATGGCGTCCGGCCTTGCCGCTGCCGCCGGTGAACATGATCCGCTTCGCCATTTTGCTCTCCACATCCTCTGGGATTTATGTGTATTGTCAGACAATATCGCGATCCGCAACCATTTCGCCTGCAAAACGGCAGCGCCGATCATCAATCATTGCAACAGGACTTGAAGACATGAATACGACCGCCGCGAGCGAAAAGATCGGCTTTATCGGCCTTGGCCTTATGGGACACGGGATCGCCAAGAACATCGTCGACAAGGGCTACGCCCTGACCTTTCTTGGCCGCAAGAACCGCAAGCCGGCGGAAGACCTGCTCGGTCGAGGTGCGAAGGAAGCATCGACCCCGCGCGATGTGGCGGCGGCATCGACAATCGTCTTCATCTGCGTCACCGGCTCACGCGAGGTTGAAGCCATCATTCGCGGCCCCGGCGGCCTCAAGGAGGGTTTGAAGAAAGGCTCGGTCGTGATCGATTGCTCGACCTCCGATCCGGTCTCGACGGTGGCGCTGGCAGCGGAACTGAAGGCGCTCGGCATCGATTTTGTCGACGCGCCACTGAGCCGCACGCCGAAGGAAGCCTGGGAAGGCACGCTCGACGCCATGGTCGGCGCGCCGGACGCCCTCTTTGCCAGGGTGAAACCGGTGATCGAAACCTGGGCCGGCCGCATCGTCCATATTGGCGACACCGGCGACGGCCACCGCATGAAGCTGCTCAACAATTTCATCTCGCTCGGCTACGCCGCTATCTATTCCGAGGCATTGGCGCTTGCACAGAAGGTCGGCATCTCGCCGCCGCGCTTCGACAGCGTCATCCGCAACGGCCGCATGGATTGCGGCTTCTACCAGACCTTCATGCGCTGGACGCTGGAGGGCGACCGCGACGCCCACAAATTCTCGATCGCCAATGCCTTCAAGGACCTGACCTATCTGGAATCGATGGCGGGTGCGGCCGGCATCGCCAACCCGCTCGGCAACGCCACCAAGAACTCCTTCGCCGGCGCCCATGCCACCGGCCCGGCCGAGCAATTCGTGCCGATGCTGGCGACACATATCGGCAAGGTCAACGGCGTCGACCTGATGCCGACCAGGGACGGCAAGAAGCAGACGATCTGAGCCAGACGGAGGCGCCGATCACCGCCTTGACCGCCCGATCCCATCGTCGGTGTTTTCAAGCAGTTTGTGCACGGCACTGCGCGCGGCTACCGGACGCCGCAGGCGGATGTTCTTCTCGATCGCCTCATGCAGTTTCTGTGCCTGCCGCTGATCGCCGACCTGCTGCGTCGTGAACGCGAAGAGATGGTCGAGCGCCGACTCGATCAGAACGCCGAGCGGCACCAAAAGATCGTTGCCGGAGGCGCGCAGGATAGCGAGATGAAAGCGCGTGTCGGCGCGGATACGGTCCTGCAGGTTCAGGGCCTCGTTCATATCGCGGCAGGCCTGGCTGATCTCCTCCATCTGCTGGTCGCTGCGCCGCAGGGCGGCAAAGGCCGACGCCTCGGGCTCGATGATGTGGCGGAACTCCTGTACGGTGCGCAGAAAAGCCTCGCGGTCAGGCGCGGTCGCGTACCAGGCCAGCACGTCGCGGTCGAGCAGGTTCCAGCGCTCCTTCGGCTCGACCCAGCTGCCGATCTTGGGGCGCGATGCCAACAGGCTTTTCGCCATCAGCATCTTGATGGCTTCGCGCACCGCCGAACGGCTGACGTTGAACATCTCGGCCCATTTGGCCTCATTGGGCAGGATAGTGCCGGGCGGATAGTCGCCGCGCACGATCCGCAAGCCAATCTCACCGGCCAGCGAGACATGCACGCTCGCTCCCGCGAAGTGCGCCGCACCAGTACGCATGACGGCCGGACGGCGGCTGGCTTGTGCCTTGGTCCGATCGGCTCGCTCTTTTGACTTCTCGTCCGGCATTCACGTTCCAATGCGTCGGCCGTCTGTCGTCCGGGCTGGCCCGAACCTGCACGGTGCGCCGATCTCGTTGCCGAAAAATCCAGACCATGGACGCGCCAAAGCCGGAGCCTGTCGCCCCGAGCATTGCGTCCCGTTCAGGAGTGACGGGACGCCCGTTGCCGGGCGTCCCGAAATCGACAACCTACTTTTGGATGCAGGTGTCGACAGTATCCTTGGTGCATTCGTCGAGGCCGGTGAACACCGGATCGGCGACGGGCTTGCCTTCGATGAGGTCGATCATCACCGACGGCGCCTTGTAGCCCATTTCGAACGGCCGCTGACCGACCAGCGCGGTCACGAGGCCGTCACGGGCGATCGCCACCTCGTCGCCGATCGTGTCGGCGGCACCGATGACGAAGTCGTTGCTGGCAATCCGGTCCTTGAGCGGTCCGAACAGATCGCGATAGGGCTGCGGCGCGCCGAACAGCGGCCAGCCGCCCATGATGCCGAAGGCGTCGAGCTTGGGGTTGGCGGCGAGGATGTCGGTCATCGCCTGTACGCCCTTGGCGCCGTCGTCATTGGTGAACACCGGGCAGCCTGCAACTTCGGTCCAGCCACCTTCACCGGCAAGTGCGGCGAGGCCGTCCTTGCCCGAAAGCGCATCACGCATGCCCTGGGCACGGCGCAGGATGTTGTCGGCGGCCGGGTTGCCTTCAATGGTACAGATCGTGCCGCCATTCGGCTTACCCTTCTTGATGTACTCGCCGATCTTCTTGCCCATCAGATAGTTGTCGGTGCCGAGATAGGTCTTGCGAAGCCCTGCATCTTCCTTGCTGAGGTCCGCATCGACGGTCATGATCGGGATCGTCGGATTGGCGGTCTTGATCGTCTGCGCGATCAGTGGCGCGTTGGACGGCGAAATCGCCATCGCCACCGTGTCGGCCTTGCTCAGCATGTCCTGGACGATCTGCGCCTCGCCGGCTTCATCGGAAGTCGACGCCGGACCGGTGTAGAAGCACTCATATTCCGAGCTGGCGTTTTCCTTGTTCCATTTCTCGCAGCCCTGGTGAATGGCTTCGAAGAACGGATTGTCGAGACCTTTCACGACAATGACAAGCTGTTTCTTGGCCAAAGCCGGCCCGGCGCCAAGCGCCATGGCGGCGACGGCGGCGAGCAAAAGTGTTTTCCTCATGTCAGTCCTCCCTTGGAAACAGACGGACACGGCGTGTCCGCCACACAGATCGACCGGATGCGTGATGACAGAGGGTCGTTGTGCGAGCGCTCATGTCATACGCCAGGCCGATAAGTATTTTCATTTCGGTCAGCCAGATCGAAAACTGACTGGCAACGACCGACAATTCTCTGATGATCCCGCGCGGCAGGCCGGCATGGGATCGGTATATTGATTTAGTCCTCCGATGCTCAGCTAATCTCGGCTCGCGGCCAACGTCAATGCCATTTGTCCTACAAAACTGATTTTTCGAAAGATTCAACTCCGTCCCGCAACAGCCCCCGGCCGCATTTCCCCGACTATTGGCAATTCTTATTCGTCTGACAATTGACGCCTGCGCGGGCATTCGCGTAGATGCAGGTCAGCGCTGTTTCCGGGAGGAGCTGGAAAAGCGTGGCGAAAGCTGCGCCCGGTCCACCGGAAAAGCAGGCAAGGCACGGGGAGGTAAAGGCTGGTGGCGGTTCTCGAACTCACCAACATCTCAAGGCATTTCGGCGCCATCCAGGCGGTCAACGACGTTTCGCTGTCGATCGAGCCCGGACAGGTGGTCGGCCTGATGGGCGACAACGGCGCCGGCAAGTCGACGCTGGTCAAGATGATCGCGGGCAATTTCCGCCCGAGCCATGGCACCATGCGAATGGACGGCAAGGAGTTGATCCTGCACAAGCCGGCGGAAGCCCGCCAGCACGGCATCGAGATCGTCCACCAGGATCTGGCGCTCTGCAACAATCTGACCGCGGCGGCGAATGTCTATCTCGGCCGCGAATTGCGCCGCGGCCTGGGGCCGCTCCGCATCCTCGATTATGCGACGATGTATAAACGCGCAGGCCGGCTCTTCGCCGAATTGAAGTCCGAGACCCGGCCGCGCGACCTCGTCAAGCAGATGTCGGGTGGCCAGCGCCAGGCAGTGGCGATTGCCCGCACCATGCTGTCCCAGGCCAAGATCGTGCTGATGGACGAACCGACGGCGGCGATCTCGGTGCGCCAGGTCGCCGAGGTGCTGAACCTGATCCGCCATTTGCGCGACCAAGGCATCGCCGTGGTGCTGATCAGTCACCGCATGCCCGATGTCTTCACCGTCGCCGACCGCGTCATCGTCATGCGGCGTGGCCGCAAGGTCGCCGACAAGACGATTGCGTCGAGTTCGCCCGAGGAAGTCACCGGGCTGATCACCGGCGCCATCGAACAGGTTTGATTTCAAGCGTTTTCACCATGACAGCAAATGAAGGTCGATGATGGCACTGACAATTGACCAGCCGATCGAGCACAAGCAGCAATCCTTGCTGGCAAGGTTGTTGGCCAGCCAGACTTTCTGGGTGGTGATCTCCGTCATCCTTGCGTGCGTGTTCCTATCGTTTGCCACGGACGCCTTCGCCACGTCGAAGAACCTCTACAACATCACCCGCAACATCACCTTCGTCGCAATCATCGCGCTAGGCATGACTTTCGTCATCATCACCGGCGGCATCGACCTCTCGGTCGGCTCGGTGCTGTGCCTGTCATCGATGGTGCTGGCCGTCACCATGCATGCCGGCTACTCGATCGAGGTCGGCATTCTGGCCTCTATCGCAACCGCGCTCGCCATCGGCGCCTTCAACGGCGTCCTGATCGCCTATCTTGGCTTTCCACCGTTCGTGGTAACGCTCGGTGTGCTGTCGATCGCCCGCAGCCTGGCGATGGTCGCCTCCAACAACACCGTCGTCTTCCAGTTCGGGCCGGACCACACCAAACTGCTGGCATTGGGGGGCGGCGCCTGGGTGTTCGGGATCGCCAATCCGGTTCTTTACATGATCCTTCTGGCGCTGATCACCGGTTTCATCCTGCGCTGGACCAAATTCGGCCGGCACATCTTCGCCATTGGCGGTAATGAGCATGCGGCGACGCTGACCGGCGTGCCGGTACGTCGGATCAAGGTTGCCGTCTACATGATCTCGGCTCTGTCGGCAGGCATTGCCGGCATCATCCAGACCGGCTGGCTGGGCGCCGTCACCACCAATCTCGGCACGGGTATGGAGTTGCAGGTGATCGCCGCCACCGTCATCGGCGGCGCCAATCTGGCTGGTGGCGTCGGCACCGCCTTCGGTGCCATCGTCGGCGCGGCCCTGATCGAAGTGATCCGCAACAGTCTTGGCCTGCTCGGTATCAATGCCTTCTGGCAAGGCGTGTTCATCGGCGGCGCCATATTGCTGGCGGTGCTGTTCGACCGCATCCGCAATTTCCGCCGCAGCGATTAAGCCGGGACAGTCTGTGACAAACTCCCTGTTCAGCCTCGATGGGCGGCTGGCGCTGATCACTGGCTCCGGCCAAGGCATAGGTTTCGCCTTGGCTCGGGGCCTGGCTGAACACGGGGCAAGCGTGGTGCTGAATGGCCGCGATGCCTCCAGGATCGACAGCGCCGTCGAAAAGCTGCGTGCTGGCGGCTTCAAGGCGCACGCCTCGATCTTCGATGTCACCGATTTTCAGGCAGTCAACACGGACATTGCCCGCATCGAGGCAGAGATCGGTGCCATCGATATCCTCGTCAACAACGCCGGCGTGCAATTCCGCGCCCCGCTCGAGGATTTTCCCGAGGAGCAATGGGAGCGGCTGTTCAAGACCAATGTGTCCGGCGCCTTCCATGCCGGCAAGGCGGTCGCCCGCCACATGATCCCACGCGGCAAAGGCAAGATCATCAATATCGGCTCCGTGCAGAGCGAACTGGCTCGGCCGAACATCGCGCCTTACACCGCAACCAAGGGCGCGATCCGCAACCTGACAAGGGGCATGTGCGCCGACTGGGCGAGATACGGCCTGCAGATCAATGCGATCGCGCCCGGCTATTTCCGCACCGAGATGAACCAGGCGCTGGTCGACAATCCGGAATTCTCCGCCTGGCTGGAAAAGCGCACACCGGCCGGGCGCTGGGGCAATGTCGACGAGCTGATCGGCGCCGCGGTGTTCCTCGCCTCCGACGCATCCTCCTTCGTCAACGGCCAAATGCTGTATGTCGACGGCGGCATGACGGCTTCGGTTTGAGGGCTGGCGTTCTTCCCCAAACCGCTATTCGTTCCGGTGCCTATCGCTCAGTCTGAAAATCCGCCCGCATCGGCTGTCCTCCACGCTCGTCACGGACTCCCGCCTTGACGCGGCCCCGAACTCAGCCGCAATATCCGCGTTGCAGGCGAAGGGAGGCCAGTCGCCTGCGGGAGGAATACCCATGACGGAAGCGATCAGGCTCTACTGGGGCCGGTTCGGACATGTTTCTGTCCTGAATGTCGCAAGCGACTTCGTCACCCATGCCCATGTCGAGGCCCATCTCATCATCTGGCTGGAAGGTACGGCCGGCGAGATGACCATCGGCCGCGAAACGGTACCGCTTGGACCTCGCATCGCCGCCGGCATCAACTCCTTCCAGCCGCACAGCCATATTCTGTCGCGAGACGGCACGCCGGGCCTGTTCCTCGCCTTCTACATCGATCCCGACTGGGCGCGGCGCCGCCGCGACCTGCCCCCGTCCGCGCCGCTGTTTTCACAAGCCGCGATCACGCTGGAGCCTTGGCTGCACCAGGCCGCCGCCAATCTGCTCGACCGTCTCAGCGACAATGAGAGCATCGACGATATCGCCAACTACGAGATCGAGCGTTTCATCGATTCGGTGCTCGACGCCGCCGACGCCTCGGCGCCGCAGGAGGCGCGCGTCCGCATCAGCACCATGCAGGACTTCCGTGTCCGCAAGGCGATCCAGCTGATGAAAGCCAATGTCTGCGAACGCATCTGCTTCGACGAAGTGGCGCGCAGCGTCGGCCTGTCGCGGCCGCATTTCTTCGCTTTGTTCAAGGAACAGACCAATCTGACGCCCAATGTCTACTGGAACACGCTGCGCATGGAGGAAGCGGTGCGGCAGCTGCAATGGTCGCAGGAGCCGCTGATCTCGGTCGCCTGCAATCTCGGCTTCACCACGCAGGGCAATTTCTCGCGCTTCTTCCGCGACCATGTCGGCGTGCCGCCGACGGTCTACCGCGAAGCCGCGCGGGCGATCGCCTGAACCAGCGGCCCGCCACCCTTTTTCAGACTCCTTGATAGGCATTCAAGACGCATTGATAAGCGCCCCTGGGATGACCGCCCTACCCTTGCACCGGATCGCTTTGCAAGGGAACATTTGAATGGCCAAAGTCACTATCTCCAGCGTCATCGACGCGCCGGTCGAAAAGGTCTGGGCGCGCATACGCGATTTCAACGGACTGCCAAGCTGGCACCCGCGCATGGTCGAAAGCCATATCGAGGACGGCAAGGACGCTTCGACGATAGGCTGCGTTCGCAATTTTCAGCTCGTCAGTGGCGCGCGCCTGCGTGAAAAGCTGCTCGACTTCTCCGACCGGGATTTCCTCGTCAGCTATTCGATCCTCGAGACGCCGCAGCCGCTCACCAATCACAAGGCGACGCTGCAATTGCGGCGCGTTACCGATGGCGACCGCACCTACGCCGAATGGACCGCAAGCTTCGACGCAGCGCCAGAAGAAGCCGACAAGCTTGCCGAGGGCATGGGCGCCAATGTTTTCCAGGGCGGCTTCAATGCCCTGAAGAGCCATTTCGCCGGCCAGAGCTGACAGGAGCCAAACCATGGCGCTAGCACTGCAGACCTTTGCAACGGTCAAGGACGCCAACGCCGCGCTGAAAGCCGCCGGCACGCGCTATCTCGGCGGCGGCACACTCGTGGTCCGTGCTGCCAATGAAGGCGATGTTTCGGTCTCCGGCCTCGTCAGGTCGACCGAGCCGTCTTTGTCCGCCATCGTCGTTGCCGGCGGCAAGGTCCGCATCGGCGGTTCGGTGACCATGGCGGCGATCGCCCGCCATCCGGACCTCGGCGCCCTTGCCAAGGCCGCCCGCGCCGTCGGCGGCCCGGCGGTCCGCAACATGGCGACAGTCGGCGGCAATCTGTTCGCGCCGGCTCCCTATGGCGATTTCGCTGTTGCCCTGCTGGCGCTCGACGCCATTGTCGGCACCGATGACGGCGAAACGCCGATCGAGATATTTCTGGCCAATCGGGAAGGCAGCCGCGCCATCGTCACGTCCGTGAGCTTCGCGCTTCCGAAGGCCGACAGTTTCCGCTTCCTGAAAGTGTCGCGGGTCAAGCCCAAGGGCGTCTCGGTGCTCAGCATCGCCAGCGTTCTCGCACTGGCGCCGGATGGCACCGTGTCTTTGGCGCGGATTGCACTGGGCTGCATGGCCGACCGGCCAATGCGTGCCAGCGCGGCGGAAAAAGCGCTGATCGGCAGGACGCTGACCGCTGACGGCATAGCGCCGGCTTTGGCCGCGGCCGGTGATGGCACCTCGCCGATCACCGATCCGATTGCCAGCGCCTGGTATCGCAACGAAGTGCTGCCGGTCCATCTCGGCCGGCTGCTGCTCGCATAATATTTCGTTCGGGGGCGCGCGTCTGTCCGATGGTTCGGGCAGGCGCGCTGGGAGGGAAAACATGGCAAAGGTTCCGGTTCAGTTCACGCTCAACGGTTCGGAAACGGCCGAATTCGTCGACAGCGGCACGACGCTGCTGCACGCCTTGCGCGACAAGATCGGCGACACCTCCCCGAAAGGCGGTTGCCATCAAGGCACGTGCGGCGCCTGCTCGGTCATCATCGACGGCGAGCTCAGGCTCTCCTGCCTGACGCTGGCCGAGACATGCAGCGGAGCCGCCATCACAACGACGGCGGGACTTTCGGAAGCTGGCGTGCTGCACCCGCTGCAGCGCGCCTTTCTCGACGCCTTCGCCACGCAATGCGGCTTCTGCACGCCGGGCATGATCATGGCCGCCAAGGTGCTGCTCGACCACACGCCCAACCCCAGCCGCGACGAGGTGGTCGATGCGCTGTCGGGCAACATCTGCCGCTGCACCGGCTACGAGCCGATCATCCAGGCGGTGCTGGCCGCCGCGCGGTCCAACTCTCGGAACGCGGCCTAGAGCCGGATGATTTCAGGTCGATTCGACCTGAAATCTGAATCCGCCTCTAAATCAAAGAGATAGAGCATGATGTCGTCCGAAAACCGCTTCACACTTTTCGGCATCATGCTCTGAGGGAACAAAAGAATGGAACTGCGCAAGAACTACTTCGCCGATGTCCGCAAGGACGATCTGCATGAGATCGGCCAGCCAAGGCCGCGCTCGGATTCGCCCGGCCATGTCACCGGCAAGACCGCCTTTTTCGCCGACCGCAATTTCCCCGGCATGCTGCACCTGAAAATGGTGCGCAGCCCCCATCACCATGCCCGCATCCGCTCTATCGACACGTCGGAAGCCGAGAAGCATCCGGGCGTCGTCAAAGTGCTGACCGCCAAGGATGTGCCGCACAATGTCTACACCATCCTCATCCTGATCCAGATCGGGCCGGAGGACGAAACCGTGCTGGCCGATGGCAAGGTGCGCTGGAAGGGCGAGGCCGTGGTGGCGGTGCTGGCCGAGACCGAGCGCGCGGCGCAAGAGGCCGCCGCCAAGGTCAAGGTCGACTATGAGGTGCTGCCGGCTGTCTTCGACATGGAGGAAGCGCTGAAGCCCGGCGCGCCGCTGGTCAACGAATATCACGGCCAGAACTACTACCTCTATGACAGCGGCGAGTGCCGCAAGGTGCGCTTCGGCGACGTCGAGACGGGCTTCGCCGGTGCCGATCACGTGCTGGAGCAGAGCTACCAGTCCTCGCCGATCGAGCACGCGCCGACCGAGACCACCGGCTGCGTGGTGGCGCCCGAGGGCAATGACCGCTTCACCTGCTACACCGACACGCAAGCGATGTTCTTCACGCTCGACAACACCTCGATCATCCTGCAGATGCCGGGCAGCAAGCTGCATTTCGTCGGCGGCACCGTCGGCGGCGGCTTTGGCGGCAAGGTCGACGTCATCGTCGAGCCGATCGCCATCCTCGGCGCCAAGCTAACAGGACGACCAGTCTGTTTTATCTACAGCCGCGAAGAGGAGATGCAGATATCGTCACCTCGCGCCGCCGAAAAAATCGTCATCAAGGACGGCGTCATGAAGGACGGCCGCATCGTGGCGCGCAAGGTCACCGGCTATACCGACGCCGGCGCCTATTCGCGCCACTCGCCCTATGGCGCGCAGAAGGGCGCGGGGCACTATCCCGGTCCCTACACCATCCCTAATGTCTGGATCGACACCTACTGCGTCTACACCAACCGCACGCCGTCCTCCGCCATGCGCGGCTTCGGCGTCACCATCGGCGACTTCGCGCTGGAGGTGCAGATGGATAAGCTGGCGCGACTGATCGGCATGGACCCGCTCGAATTCCGCTTCATCAACGCCTATCGCGACGGCGACATGAAGGCGCACCGCCAGCCGACCGAAGGGGCAGCCCTGATCGAGTGCATGCAGGAAGCCTCGCGCGCCGCCAACTGGCCGGTGGCGGAAAAATTCATGGCGATGTCCTCCTATGTGAAGGGAGCTTGAGATGGCGATCAGGCGTGGACGCGGCGTCGCCGCCATCAACTATCCGACGGGCATGAACCTCGGCGGCGACCCCACGCAGGCGCTGGTGCATTCGACACCGACCGGCAATTTCATGGTGACGCTGTCCTCGGTCGATCTCGGCCAGGGCATGAAGCAGATCATGGCGCAGATCTGCGCCGAGACGATCGGCGTGCCGACCGACCGTGTCGTCGTCGACACCGCCGACACCGACACCGGCCCGCACTGCATGGGCACCTTCGCCTCACGCGGCACGCATCGCGCCGGCAACGCCGTGATCCAGGCAGCGAAAGAAGCCCGCCAGGTGATGCTGGAAGTGGCGGCGGAAGAGCTGGAGGTGAATGCCTCCGACCTCGAGACCGACGGCCAGGGCAACATCCTGGTCAAAGGCGCGCCGCAAAAGTCGATCTCGATCTTCGATGTCGCGCTGTCGGCGCATTTCAAGCGCGGCCGCTCGATCTCGGGTCGCGGCATGTTCCTCATTCCGCGCTCCTATCCGGAGAAAGAGACCGGCGCGATGAAACCATCGACTTGCTACGCGCATGCCTGCACCGTGGCCGAGGTCGAGGTCGACGACGAGACGGGCGAGGTGACGGTGCTGACGGTCAAGAACGTCTTCGAGATCGGCCGCGCGCTGAACCCGAAAATGGTCGAGCAGCAATTGGTCGGCGGCTCCTGGATGGGCATCAGCCACGCGCTGTACGAGACCACCGAGCCCTACTATCCCAACCGCGACCATGGCGGCACCGACTTCAACCAGTATCTGATGCCCGGCCCCGGCGACCTTGCCGAGACCGAGATCATCGTGCTGGAGCGACCCTCGGCCGACGGGCCATACGGTGCCAAGGGACCGGGCGAAATGTGCGCCAATCCGCAAATCCCGGCGGTCGCCAATGCCGTCTTCGATGCCGTCGGTGTGCGCATCGACACGTTGCCGATCACGCCGGAGCGGATCTTGCGCGCGCTGAAGGCGCAAGCGGCGAACTGAGGGGCGAAATGACTGGGACAAGCGCCGAGACTGTCGCGACCTCGCCGGAGGCGGTGGCGCGGCATCTGGCCGCCTCGCGCTATCTGGCCGATGACAGTCTGGCCACCGCCATCTTCCTGGCGATCCGGCTGGGCAAGCCGCTGCTGCTCGAAGGCGCGCCGGGTGTCGGCAAGACGGAAGCGGCGAAAGCGATCGCCGCGCTGCTCGGCCGCGATCTGGTGCGGCTGCAATGCTATGAAGGCATCGACGCCGCGCACGCGCTCTACGAATGGAATTATCAGCGCCAGCTGCTCGCCATCCGCCATGCCGGCGAGCACGAGATCGATATCTATGACGACCGCTTCCTGATCGCGCGGCCGCTGCTGCAGGTGCTGAAGGCGCCCGAGCAGCGCGTGCTGCTGGTCGACGAGATCGACCGCTCGGACCATGAATTCGAGGCGCTGCTGCTGGAATTCCTGTCCGATTTCCAGATCAGCATTCCCGAGCGTGGCACCATCCGCGCCACGGCACAGCCGATCGTCATCCTGACCTCGAACCGCACCCGCGAACTCGCCGAAGCGCTGCGCCGGCGCTGCGTCTATCACTGGATCGGCTATCCCGACGCCGAGCGCGAGGCCGCCATCATCATGCTGCGCGCCGGCAATGTAGCTGAGGCAACGGCGCGCGCGGTGGCGGCGGCGGTACAGACCATCCGCACCCGCCCGCTCGCCAAGCCACCGGGCATTGCCGAGGCGGTCGAATGGGCTAATGCCGCCACCATCCTGGAAAAAGGCGGCAGCCCTTGGCCGGAAGCCTTCCGCCGCGCCATCGGCGTGCTGATCAAGGACGAAGAGGACCTCTCCTACATCGCGCCGGAGCTTGGCCGCATCGTCGAGGAGGCGCTGGCGTGAGCCGAGACGTCAACAATCCCTTCTCCCCGTTCACGGGGAGAAGGTGCCCCGAAGGGGCGGATGAGGGGCGGCGCGACGCTCGGATGTCAGCGCTGCCCCTCACCTGCCTGCCGGCATCCTCTCCCCGTGAACGGGGAGAGGAGAGCTTACCCCGCGCGGCCGCACCCTTGCTTGGCTTCGGCCGGTTGCTGCGCCGCTACGGCTTTGCCATAGCACCCGAGCAGGTCTCCGGCTTCATGCAGGCGGTGACGCTGCTCGGGCCGCGCTCCATGGCGGACATCCGCGAGGCGGCGCTCGCCACGCTGGCGCCACCGCCCGACCGTCGCGACGAATTCGAGGCGCATTTCCAAAGCCATTTCTATGGCAACACATCCGCCGTGGTCGAAGGCGACGCAGACAAGGAAACCCGCATCAAGGATGATGGCGGGGCAAGCCAGGAAGAGATCGAGGCGATCAGTCATCAGGAAGGCGGCGAGCTATCCTCAGCCCTGGAGCAATTGAGCCGCCGCGACTTCCAGCGCGACGATGACGACCTTGCCGCTTTCCGCCGCAAGCTCGCTTCCGCCCTGCCCGCCCGCCGCTCCTTCCGCACCGTGCGCACCCACTCGCGCGGCAAGCTCGACCTGCGCCGGTCGCTGCGGGAGATCGTCAGCGCCGATGGCGATGTCCCCTCACCATTGCTGCGACGCCGCCAGACCGTGCCGCGCAAGCTGCTGATCCTCATCGATGTGTCCGGCTCGATGAAGCTGCACACAGCGGATTATCTCAAGCTGGCGCATACCGCCGTGCAAGGCGCGGACCGCGCCGAGATCTTTACCTTCGGCACGCGGCTGACCCGCATCACCGGGGCGTTGCGCATTCGCGACCGCGACCAGGCGTTGGCCCGCGCGGCCACGCAGGTCGACGACTGGGACGGCGGCACCCGCATGGGACCGACGCTGCTCGCTTTCCTGTCAGTGCCGCGCTTCTCCGCCTTCGCGCGCGGTGCCGCGGTCGTCATCCTGTCCGACGCGCTGGAACGCGGCGACCATGCCGAGTTGGAAATGGCAATGCGCCGGCTGAGCGCCCGCGCGTTCCGACTGTCGCTGGCAACGCCGTTGGCCGGCGACCCGCGCTTCCGGCCGGCAACGGCAGCACTTCGCGCCATCCTGCCGGTGATCGACGATCTCGTCGACGGCTCGTCGCTCAAGGGTCTAACCGATTTCATCCTGTCGCTCGCCCGCCCTGCCCCGGCGGCGACGACAATCTGGAAGAGGGTTTCATGATGCAGAAGGCAATCGACGCGCATTTCCACATCTGGCGCCAAAAGGATCAGCCCTGGCTGGTCGGCCCGATGGTGCCGCGCATCTTCGGCCCCTACGGGCCGATCCGCCGCGACTATCCGATCGAGGAGTTTCTGGCCGATCAGAAGGGATCCGGCGTCGAAAAGGCCGTCTATGTCCAGACCAACTGGGCCAAGGAGGATTTCGAGAAGGAAGTCGCCTTCCTGCAGAAGACCGCTGACGAAACCGGCTGGCCGCATGCCATCGTTGGCTACGCCGACATGACCGCCGACGACATCAGGCCCCAGATCGATCGCTTGAAAAAGTATCCGCTGCTGCGCGGCGTGCGCATGCAATTGCACTGGCACGAAACGCCGGCCTTCCGCTTTGCAGCTTCGGCGGACCAGGTCATCGACCGCAAGGTGCGGGCGAATGTCGCCCGGCTGAAGGATTATGGCTTGTCCTTCGACCTGCAGCTCTTCCCCGCCCAGATGAAGGACGGCCTGACCCTGGTCGGCGAAAACCCCGAAACGAATTTCATCCTCACCCATGCCGGCATGCTGACCGGCATGGAGCCGGAAACCACCGAAGCCTGGAAGACCGGCCTGCGCACGCTGTCGGCAGCGCCCAATCTCTACGCCAAGCTCTCCGGCCTCGGCACCTTCGTCCATCGCAACGACCCGGCGCTGATCGCCTACATCGTCGACAATACGATCGACATCCTGGGATCAGACCATCTGATGTTCGGTTCGAATTTCCCGATTGAGAAGCTATGGACCAGCCACGCCGAACTGATCAAGGCGCACCGCAATGCGATCGCCAATCATGGCGCGGCGGCGGCGGCTGATATTTTCTGGAACACGGCGGAGAAGGTTTACCGGCCGGTGTAGCTGCTCACAACCGCCGGCCCAAAACCTGGACCATATGCCGTTTGGCACCGAGCCTGACCGGTCCTGCTGTCCGCATCAACTCGAAATCTTGCGCTTGCCAGAACCGAAGCCCTTGCTCATTTTCCATAAACACGCCGAGTTCCACGCGTTCGGCCCGTTGCGATTTCAGCCACGCAAAAAAGTCATCGCAAAGAGCTCGCCCCACTCCTTTTCCGCGAAGTGCTTTGTCGATCATGAGCAATGCGATCCACCAGCATCCCGCTTGCGGATAATCGCGATCGCAGGCCAGCAAGCCGACAAATTCGCCATCGACTGCCTTCAACCCGAACACGTACTTGTCGGCCTGCGTCTGTTCGGCGGAAAGTTTTCAAATTCCTCTTTTGCGCTGGCGGCGTTGGGCGGTTCGCCTCGTTCGACCACGACATAGTCCGAGCAAGCCTGATACAGCGGCACCAGTCGCGGGGCATCAATTCCAATCAGCCCTTCGATCTCATACCCGGAGAGCGAAGTTGGAAATCTGGTGGTTTTGTCCATGAAAATCCTGGCTCTGGAAAGCCTCGCCGCCTCACTTCACCTCGAACTGCGGATCGACCGGGATCTGCATCGCGGTCACCAGATGGTTGGTCTGGCCGGCGAGCCCGATGATCGACACCAGTTCGCCATGCTGCGCGTCGGTCATGCCCTTGGCCCGGGCTGCCGCCGTATGCGAATGAACGCAGTAGGAGCAGCCATTGGCGGTCGACACGGCGATGTAGATCATCTCCTTGGTCAGCGGATCGATGGCGCTGTCTGCGACCATCACCGCCTTCAGCTGTTCCCAGATCCGCTTCAGCGCCGCCGGATCGTTGGCCAGCCCACGCCAGAAATTGTTGACGAAATCGGATTTGCGCGTCGCGCGGATGTCGTCGAAGACGGCCTTCACGGCCGGGATTTTTTCGACCTCGGCGTCGCTGAGGAGTCTTGTGGTGGCCATGGCGTGATCCTTTCGTTTCGATCGATGAACGTTAAATCAAGTTTCGAGCAAAGGCGGCTAACCAGCTTGAAGATTAGCCGAGGCACCTAAACTTCGTCATCCACGGGCGAAGCAGGCGCGAAGCGCCGTCGCGGAGACCCGAGGATCCATTCCGTGAACGTCAGCCGTGGAGTGCAGCGGCGAAGAATCCCGCACCGCTGCAACGCTCAGGAGTCCCGGCATGGCAACTGTGTTCATGCGAAAGCTTTTTTGTCTCGAATGATGGCGTTTAGGACGACGAGAAGCTTCCTTGCGACGGCGA